>JASFJF010000089.1:0-11537 GCA_050122255.1 Desulfobacterales bacterium | reverse complement strand
CAGCTCGCCAAAGTGTTTGCTGATATTTTTCAAAACCAGTTGTTTGGAGGTGGTTTCCATAAGAAGGTCCGTTGAAAGACAAAACTTCATAAATCCTCCCGGGAGAGGATTTATGAAGTTTCTAATTACAGTATACGCCTGCTTATCTCAGGAAATGGCCTTGCCAGACTTCCAGGATCTTGGCGCGATTCTGAGATTGCCACGGAAAATCCATCGGAGCCAGCTTAATGGTTTCTAAAGCTGGCAAATCTTTCGGCCCTGATACTCCCGGATAGGTGACCCCAAGCTTAAATTTGGCATATTCCTCCATGGCCTGTTTGCTGATGGCCCAGTCCAGGAATTTTTTGGCGGCCGCCTCATTTTTAGCACCTTTGAGTAACGCGTTGGCCTCGAGCTCAAATCCAGCACCTTCCTGCGGCATCACCAGCGCAACTGGAAAGCCCTTTTTTTTCAATGAAGAATAAACAAAAGCAAAAGAGGCCCCCACCGCATATTCGCCGGCGGCCGTCAACTTGGCCGGTTTGGAGCCGCTTTTGATGTACTGGCCCATATTTTGATCCAATTTTTTCAAAAAATCCCAGGCTTTGTTCTGCTCAACCGGCTTGGCTTTATAATCCGGGTCCATCATGACCAGCAAGCTGGCTACCTGCAAAAATCCTGTACCGGAACTGGCGGGGTTGGGCATAATCAGCATACCCTTGTAGACCGGGTTGAGAAGATCATTCCAGCCTTTGGGCATGGGTAGATTTTTTTCCTCTAAAACTTTTGTATTGGGAACCAGCGCTGCGGCGTAAAGGTCAATGGCGGTCCAGTAGCCTTCGGGATCCTTGAAATTGGCGGGTATCTTTTCCCAGCCCTTGGGTTTGTATGGGACCAGCATGCCCTTGGGGATAAATTCTGACATATTGGTAACTGCCCAGCCCCAGATGCAGTCGGCTTGGGGATTGTCTTTTTCAGCCAGCATGCGGGCGCCCAGTTCACCGGTGGAAAGTCTGATGGCCTGAATATCCAGATCGGCCAGCTCTTTTTTGGCGACTTTCAGATATTCAACGATCTCTTCATTTTCCAGTGAAGTATACACCACCACCCTTTGTTTGGCGGCGGCTGCGCCCGTTATTAAAAAAACGGAAATGAGACCGCAGACAAGAAATAATCCAAACTTTTTCATGATATATCCTCCTTTTTTTTATGTTGAGCGTTTCAAATTTGAAGAAAAATCATAGCAGTGGCGGTAATCTTTTCAAGGCGGCTCTACGGACGCTGCAAGCGCTCAATTTTGGGATTGGCGTTGTGCTGAACTGGATTTATTTTTTAAATCAAGCTATATGTTGAAGATAGATATATTTTATAGACAGGCCCTGTCAAGTAGAAATGTAGGGCAGTAATGGTTTCTTTGTCTCTACTACTTCTCAATACTCATCAAAACCGAATTTTTAAGATGCTCAAAAACTTCATGACCTTCGGCGGCAGCCTTTTGTTTGCCGGTGGCGACTTGCTGGATGAGCTCTATCCTGGGTTTATCGAAGCTGCTGATCCGCCCGTCGATGAGCTTCAGGGTACCATGGATCTGGCTGTAAATGACCATGGGGCCATAGAGAACCTCCCCGCCGGCTTTGGTGGTCAGCGCCCCATATAGGATGTGGCGGCTGAGCTGAAATGTTCTGGGCGCCGGTTTATATTCCAACAGCTCGGCAAAAAGCTCCAGGCTTTCGATCACGCCATCCGGGTAATCCCTTTCCAATGAAGCCTGTCCATCTTTTGCAATGTCATCGATATCGGATGAATTAAACGTAAGATCGAGCTGGTCGATACATTCCTGTTGAATGGCCATAACCGAATCGCCTTTGCGGCTGATTTTGACATCAGAATCCTTGAGGATTTTAATCATGTTGCGAATCTTGACCATCTCTTTGATCAACGGGCTTTTGCGGATGGTCACATCCTCGACGGTTGTGCGGTAAATCGGCAGTTCACTGTCGAGAACCAGTATTTTTTTTTGCTCCGCTGAGTTCGGCTCGACGTAAAGGTCCAGATCTCGCTCTTTCTGGTGCACGTAGGGGCTCATTTCCATTAGTTGGCGCATAGCCTCTTTGTCCACTTTGCTGCCGCTTTCCGCCGGTCCTATGGAGGCCATCACTTTGGCGGCAAGGCGGTCAATCTTGATTTTGGTTAGCAGATTTTCTTTGAAGGACATGGGGCCCCCTTTAAGATTTCGGATTTAGGATTAAACTGCATAACTTCTGACTTTTTCAATCCGCAATTGGATCCGCTCCAGCACTCCAATACTCCAATACTCCAGTTTTATGCACTGTCCCTGCTGTATCACATCGCCTTTGGCAAGTAAACTTCACCGGTAAAATGCGAACTGATGGTTGTCGGGTTGCCAACACAACGTTATTTGTATATATAAAAACTTTTTGCAATTGATATAGTAATGCAAAGCGAGAAAAACAATGACGGAAACGATCAAACTGATTTACGGAAAAAAGGAAATTGAACTTCCGATTGTCGAGGGCTCCGAGGGGGAGAAGGCCGTTGATATTTCAAAGCTGCGGGCCACAACAGGACTGATAACGCTGGATCCCGGCTATGCCAATACCGGCAGCTGTACAAGTTCCATCACCTTTATGGACGGCGAAAAGGGTATTTTGCGGTATCGCGGTACTCCGGTTGAGGAACTGGCGGCCAAGGCCACCTTTAAAGAAACTGCCTATCTATTGATCAACGGCAGATTGCCCAATCGTAAAGAGCTGACACGGTTTTCGGTTCTGCTCAATGACAACTCACTGGTGCACGAGGATATGCGCACATTTTATGAAAGCTTTCCGCGGTCTTCTCATCCCATGGGGATTCTTTCATCTATGGTAAATGCCCTGAGAAGTTTTTACCCTGAGCTTCAGAATCTGGAAGAAGAGATTAACATGACCGTGACGCGTCTGCTTTCCAAAATCCGGACGCTGGCGGCGATGTCCTATAAAATATCAAGAGGTCATAAAGTGGTTTATCCCCGCCCTGATTTGGCCTACTGCGCCAATTTTTTAAACATGATGTTCGATTCGCCCGTCAAACCCTATGAGATCGATAGCGATGTCGTCAACGCCTTGCGCGTGTTCTGGATTTTACACGCCGACCATGAACAAAACTGTTCGACTTCGGCCGTTCGATTGGTGGGAAGCGCCCGGGTTACCCTATATGCCGCCATTTCGGCCGGAATTGCAGCTCTGTGGGGTCCCTTACATGGCGGTGCCAACCAGGCCGTTATCGAAATGCTCAGTGACATTGCTGCCAACAAGAATATGAAGCGCGCGATCGAAAGAGCCAAAGACCGGCAGGATCCCTTCCGATTGATGGGGTTCGGGCATCGGGTTTACAAAACCTATGATCCGCGGGCCAGGATCATGAAAAAAATGTGCGATACGCTGCTCGAAAAACTGAAAATTGTGGACCCCTTGCTTGATATTGCCAAGGAGCTTGAGGCCGTGGCGCTAGAGGATGATTATTTTATCGAGCACAATCTGTACCCGAATGTTGATTTTTACAGCGGTATTGTACTGCGGGCAATCGGAATTCCCACCAATATGTTTACGGTGATGTTTGCCATTGGTCGCTTACCGGGCTGGATTGCCCAATGGAAGGAGAGCCTGGATGATCCTAACTGGAAGCTGGGCCGTCCTCGCCAGATTTATGTCGGTCCGACGCAGAAGGAGTTTATCCCCATCGACAAACGCTAAAAGCGATCTCCAAAATGCATCTATTCGTTTTTGGGTTGAGCCCGTTGCCCGTTAGCCCGTTGACCCGCAAAAATTAGATCTGGACCTTATCTTTTATTAACGGGCTCAACTGGCTCAACCGGCCAACCTGTATGTGAGTTTTGCTCCTTTTGAGATAGGTATAAGCAAAACAAATTATGCTACAGTTGGGACCACCATTAAGACACGCTTGAGCCCGGATCTGCCATGGGTTCCCAGCAAGATAAGATCAATTTTTCGATCCTTTGCCTCCTGGATGATAAATTCGTGGGGTGCGCCTCCCATGCGAACGATGGTCTCGCAAATGATATTGGCCTTGTCGATTTTTTGTTTGGCCCTTTCAAGATGTTGCGCGGCCTCTTCTGACATTTTCTCCACAAGGGTTGGGGCGACTGCCATCTGTTCTGGAAATAGATCCACGACGCTGATCACAAATATTTGACTGTTACAAATTCCTCCCAGGCTGATGGCCTGATCGACCACGGCATCGCTGAAAGCGGAGCCGTCAACAGCTGCTAATATTTTTTCACCCCTGGTCAAGGGGCATTCGCATTTTAATTCTGTCATTTACATGTCCTCCGCGATCTATATAAAACTCATCAAACAGTTGTTTTATCATCAATCGTATCTTTAGCCCTAATGTGTCCCGACGATTCCGATCATGGACAGGGCGACGAGAGCGGCTACCCAGACTGCAAGAGCAACATAAAGATAAATCTTATCAGAGGCATATGCAAATGCCACGGCAATCAGTGCCCACAGTGCGACACTACAACCTAAAGCCAGGCCGAACTGGGTGAAACCATCGCCATAGGTGAAATGTTTGAGATAAAAGTGGCCGCCGGGAAATTCACCCCCCACCTCCCGCCAAACGGTCTGTGCATCTTTGCCCTCAAAAATGGCATTAAAAAGCTTATATGGATTTAACACATTTTTATCCGGAGATGCCACGGATATAACCGGACCGACCATGCATATTATACAGGATAGAATGGTGATCCAGTATACGATGGCGCCGTATATGGTTTGTGCACGCGGCATTTTTGGGGTTTCTTGAGCGCTCATATCATCACCTCCTTAAGATTCTGATCGTGTGAACTTGATAATGGATCGGGTAACGCCGGCAAATATCACCAGGAAGACGATGCCATTGAGCCAATTCGGCACTGCCCCGATAACTCCCAGCATGTTTAGGCCTTTGGTCAGCAAGCCGAAGCACGCAAAAAACATAAATCCGATCAGCAGGAATCTGACAAAACCGGCCTTGACCCGGATGAGAATCAGGGCGCCGAGCAATCCACCCAGGACTTGTCCGACCAGCCAGGGGGCTGCAAATACCGGGATGATAGCGCCCATCAGCAGATAGGGCCACACGCCAATGCAGTCGCCCATGCCGAGCAGAACCCCGCTGTTGGCGGCCGCCACCTTGAGCGGAACAGCCATGATGACGTTTTGCGCCGGCACGATGGCCCAACCGGCCCCCAGGCCGAAAAATCCGGAAAGCAGACCGACGCCAATAATGGCGGCCAGTACCCAGCCAGCTCGGGTCAGGGGATAATCAATGACTTTGTTCAGAGAAACTTCATAATAAGGTTGGGAGAGTTTTAACCACTTGGTAAAGTCGTCCACTTTTTTGACCTCGGGCCACTCGATTTTTTTGCCGCCGACCAAAAAATATACCGCCAGAGAGCACAGAATCAGCCCCAGGGCCAGACGCACAAGACCTTCGCCGGTCTCTCCCAGATGTTGAGCCACATAAATGGCTCCCTGGGCGCCGCCGAAGGCCCCCACACCGTAAGCGGCTGCGCAGAAGATGCAAATTTTCAGATTGGCCAACCCCCCTTTCATAAAAGGACCGGTGGAGACCAGGCCGCTGAACATGGCCACGATCAGGCCTGTTGCCCGGACGATGAGGCTGTCTACTGACGTGAAAGCCAACATGAAAGGGGTAAATAAAACACCACCACCGATGCCGCCGATCACGGCAACCAGAGCAATTGCAAAACTCAGAAAAAAGAATCCAAACAGCCATCCCCATATGGCCCCCCCGGACATTTCACCAGGCTGTGTTTCCGCAGTTCCCGTGATCAAGCCCAGTGCTACGTAAGAAACGATAAGCACCAGCAGCATCACATTGACTTCGAGCCACGGAGATTTGAAAAATTTACCCATTCGTCTCCTCCTGTATGATGTTATTTGCAGAAAGAGCCACGTATCATAATATGGATGAAATTGTCAAACAAAATATGGATGGATAAGTAATTGAAAAACTAATTAATACAACATCTTATACTATATTGTGGCATACATTAAAATAATTTTGACGCGACAGGTTTATTTTGGAGAGTGGTATTCAAAATGAGCGGAAACGGAAGAAAAAGCCGAGCGGGATGCGTCTGTCCGCCTTGATAAGGCATCATGGCGCATGAAAACCCGCTCGGTTTTGGTTGAACATTTTGTTGGCCACCAGAAACGAAGGCCTAAAGATGTCAGCTAGTCGATCGTATTGCTTTTTCTTTCTGGCCTCTTTACGACCTTTCCAATCTAACCAATACCGGCTCTGCCTTCCAGATCTCCTCGCAGTATTCTTTGATGGAGCGGTCGGATGAAAATTTACCCATGCGGGCGACGTTTAATATCGACATCCGCGCCCAGTGCGACTGATCGTGGTAGGCTTCGTTGACCCGCTGCTGGCAGGCGACATAATCGGCAAAATCAGCCAGCACCAGATATTCATCATGGTACAGCAATGCGTCTACGATCGGTTTAAACAGATCATGCTCTCCTTCTGAAAACTGTCCGGATAAAATAGCATCGAGGGCCGACTTTAAGGCTGGGTCTGACTTGTAAACCTTATGGGGATTGTAGCCCGCCGCCTTGCGTTCTTTGACCTCTTGGGCGGTCAGGCCGAAAAGGAAAAAATTTTCCGCGCCGACTTCCTCCCGCATTTCGACATTAGCGCCGTCCAGTGTCCCGATCGTCAGGGCTCCGTTAAGGGCAAACTTCATGTTGCCGGTGCCGGAGGCTTCCTTTCCGGCCATGGAAATCTGCTCGGATACATCTGCGGCCGGATAGATCAACTGGCCGTTTTTAACGCTTAGATCCGGTATAAACACCACCTTGAGTCGATCCTTGACGTCCGGATCGGCGTTGATGATCTCTCCCACGGAATGAATCAGCTTGATGATCCGTTTGGCCATGTCGTAACCCGGGGCGGCTTTGCCGCCGAATATAAAGGTTCGCGGAACGATGTCCAGCTCTGGCCGGGCTTTAATGCGCTGGTACAATGAAATTATATACAGCACCATCAGGTGCTGGCGCTTGTATTCGTGGATACGTTTGACCTGGATGTCGAATATCGACTGCGGATCAACCTGGATGCCGGTCTGGGTATCAATCAAATCGGCCAGGCGATGTTTGTTTTCCAGCTTGATGCGTTGCCATTGGGTATGAAAATCCGGATCGTCTGCGAGGGGCTCAAGCTTGCGCAAAGTTCGCAGATCAGAGGCCCAGCCGTCCCCGACAGTGTACGTGATCAGTTCGGTCAGGCCCGGATTACTCAGGACCATAAACCGACGCGGGGTTACCCCGTTGGTCTTGTTGCTGAACTTTTCGGGCATCATCTCGAAAAAGTCGCGCAGCACATCATTCTTGACCAGCTCGGTGTGCAGGGCCGCAACTCCGTTGATGGCGTGGCTGCCGACGCTGGCCAGATTGGCCATGCGCACCGATCTTTCTCCGGATTCGTCAATCAACGACATGCGCGCCATGCGCGCATCGTCTCCGGGGAAGCGCTCACACACCTGCTGCAAAAAGCGGTGGTTGATCTCGTAGATGATTTCAAGATGGCGCGGTAGTACGCTTTGAAACAGAGGCAGCGGCCATGTTTCCAGCGCTTCGGGCAGCAGGGTGTGATTGGTATATCCGCAGGTCTCAACGGTGATCTGCCAGGCAGTGTCCCAATCCATGGCGTGTTCATCCACCAGCAACCGCATTAGCTCGGCCACCGCGATGGCCGGGTGCGTATCGTTGAGCTGAACGGCCCACAGTTTGTGGAAATTTTCCAGGTGTCCCCCGGCCTGCTGGTGGATGGCAATGATGTTTTGCAGCGAGCAGGCGACAAAGAAGTATTGCTGTTCCAGACGCAGACGCTTGCCGCCGATGGGCTCATCGTTGGGATAAAGCACTTTGGTCAGGTTTTCAGAGGCCACCTTTTTGTCCACCGCACCGTAGTAATCGCCGACATTGAAGGCCTGAAAATCAAAGGATTCAGCGGCCTCGGCCTTCCACAGTCGCAGCGTGTTGCAGGTATTGACGCGGTAACCGGAAATAGGCGTATCATACGGGGTGCCTTTGACCACGCGGTCCGGTATCCAGCGAACGCGCTCCTGCCCGTCGGCATCCCGTTCCCGCACTGTATGGCCGCCCAATTTAACTTCAAAGTGAACTTCCGGGCGGGCAATTTCCCAGGGATTACCCAGATGCAACCAGTTGTCGGTCATTTCCACCTGCCAGCCGTTCCGAATCTCCTGGTGAAAGATGCCGTGCTCGTAGCGAATGCCGAAGCCGATGGCTGGCACCTGAAGGGTGGCCAGGGAATCCAGATAACAGGCTGCCAGCCGGCCCAGGCCACCGTTGCCCAAGCCAGGCTCCTCCTCCTGTTGGAGCAGGTCGTCTATGTTCTGACCGACGGCTTGCACCGCCCGTCGGACCGGTTCCTGGATTCCCAGGTTGATCAAATTATTGCCCAGATGGGGGCCCATCAAAAATTCCGCCGACAGATAGCAGACAATCTTGACGTCTTTGTTCAGCCAGGTCTCCACGGTTTTGATCCAGCGGTGTAGCAGTCGATCCCGCACGGTATAGGCCAGAGCCATGTAAAAGTCGTTGCGGGTGGCAATTTCTGGAAATTTTCCCTGAATGTAGAACAGGTTATCGAGCACGGCGCGGCGCAGCGTCTCTGTGCTGGTGCCGGTGCGGTCGTCTTCGACCAAAATGTGGTCCCGCGAAATGAGTTTATCAGAAGGTGTCATCGGATTGGCCTTTCATGTATCAATAGATTGGAAGTTTTAGAACGACCATATGATCGGGATGAAAAACAAACCCATCACCCAGACCAGCAAGTTAAGCGGCATGCCGAGTTTGAAGTAATCGCCGAAGCGATACCCGCCGGGGCCGTAGACCAGCAAATTGGTCTGATAGCCGATGGGTGTGGCAAAGCAGGCACTGGCACCAAAACAGACCGCAACAATAAACGGTTTGGGGTCGACGCCCAGACTCTGGGCGGCCGATACGGCAATCGGCAGCAGCAAAATGGCGGTGGCGTTGTTACTTAACAAATGGGTGCTGATGCTGGTTAATATGATCACGCCACCCAGAACAAACATTGGACCGGCGCCCTTGAACAAGCTCAAAAATGCCCTGGCGTAAAATTCCGAAGCGCCTGTTTTTTCTAACGCTGCACTCAGCGCTATCATAGCAATAATGATCAAAAGAACGCGGCCGTCCATGGCGCGGTAGGCATCCCGCAGCTGCAGGCATCCGGTTAACACCATCAGGAAGGCGGCTGCCAGGGCACAGATCAAAATATCCGCCAGCCCGGTGCTGGCGGCCACTACCATGGCCCCGAATATTATGAACGCACGGCGCGCCAGACGTTTGTGCTCAATTTCATGGTGGACGTCCTCGACAATGATAAAATCTGTTTCGCTGCGCAGTCTTTGAAGCGATGATTCCGGCAGGCGAGCCAGCAGGATATCGCCAATTTTTAGTCGGACGTCCTTGACTTTTGGTTCGTCATAGTGAAGCGCCCTGCGCTTAATGGCGATAATATGGATGTCCGGGTCCCGTCGCAGGCGACTGGATACCAGCCTCTGGCCCACGAGTGACGATTGGGGCGGGATGATCAACTCGACAATCAGGGATTCTTTTTGTTCGGCACTAAAATTCATGCCCTGCTCGGCAAGGGGTAATTGCACCAGATCATCGTGCAGTATTTCAACCAGATCATTGGCCGTGCCTTTTACCAGCAGAAGGTCATCGGGAGCGATTTTAACGCGATCCCTTTCTGGGTAGAAAACATGGGAGTAGCGGATGAGTTCGAGCACCTCCATCTTGGGATACTTATCGGCGATAAACGCGACTGGATCCTTGCCGATAATAGGGCTTTCGCGCGGTACATATATTTCGGCCAGATAACGGCGGTGCTCTTCATCTTTGAGCTCACATATTGGGTTGTGCATGCTCGGCATCAGTCTTGGCGCGACAAAAATCAGGAATACAATACCCAGCAGGGCAATGGGCACTCCCAGCGGAGAAAGCTCAAACATGCCTATCGACCCGAATCCGTGCGCGGCACTCAAGTCACTGATAATGATGTTGGTCGAAGTGCCGATCAAAGTACAGGTGCCGGCCAGAATGGAGGCGTAGGATACCGGGATCAGCACTTTGGAGGGTCTGAAACCCAGATCACAGCCGAGGCTCAAAATAATGGGGATAAACAGAACCACTACGGGAGTGTTGTTGATGAAGGCCGAAGCCGCACCTACAATGATGAGGATTAAAAAAACGGCAAGCCCCGTTTTGCCGCGTGAGTATTCAATGACCTTTTGACTGATAAATCCGACGGCACCGGTGCGAATCATGCCTTTGCTGATCAGAAACATGGCCCCCACGGTGATGACCGCCGGACTGGCAAAACCCGCAATGGCTTCCTGGGGCGCCAGAATTCCGCTGAGAACCAGCGCGACCATAATTCCGATGGACGTTAAATCCACGGGCAGCTTTTCAGTTACCAGCAGAATCATAGCCAATACCAAGATCGCGGTCACCAACCAGATTTCCATACGGAGTCCTCACCCGATGATATGATTTTAGATGCCATAAGCGTATGTATTAACTTTAAATCAAATTCATCATTGTCAAGTCTTCTGCCAAATGACGACCTCAACAAAGAATACCAGATCCAATGTGGCGGTGAAACGGTGGTTCTTTTTTTCACAAACATAAGTACGCCGCAAAAACACCGCTGGCAACCAAAGTACTTACCACTCTTTTGGCCCGGCTTCAATCCGATCGAGACAATCTGGCTGACGATCAAAGCGCGCTGGTTCAATAACGATGTCTGCAAAAATGAAGAGCAGTTACAAGAGCGTTTGAAGCCAGCTATCTTAGATGTTGTGAATAATCCCAAAAAGGACTCGAAAAACTGCCGGTATCGGAACGTTATGATGACAACCGCTGTCATCAATAGGATGCATTCACTCGATCTTCCGGGACTTAAAAAAGGTTGCAATGCATATCACTTTGTGTATATACAACTATACATTTAGTCGACTAACCAACTTGCCAGAATCATTCATTTTCATCCATAATCGGTCAACCGACGTTTTGGTGATCGCGCCTCCATTACCAAAGGTGATCCGGTGAAAATTGTTGATAGCACCAATCCGATCCCCAAATACCTTCAGATCAGTGCCTGGTTAAGTGAGCTTATTGAAACCGGAAGATACCGGAACGGCGAACAGCTGCCTTCCGAGGTTAAGCTGGCCAAGATGTGTGATGTGACCCGCACTACCGTGCGGCAGGCCATCGCCGAGTTAACCACAAAGGGGCTGCTGCGCAAAGAAAAGGGCACGGGCACCTTCGTGTCTGCCCCGGCGCCGGCCGAACTAAGGCAAAAGCTGACACATATTTCCAGCACGACAGATTTGATGCAGATTAGCGGTATCAAACAGCGTTCGAAGGTTTTAGAAAAACGGGTCATACAGGCTGAAGACAAAATGGCCG
>JASFJF010000088.1:0-11639 GCA_050122255.1 Desulfobacterales bacterium | reverse complement strand
CCGGCGGACTCGGTTGCCCCAATGGGTGTGACTTTTGCTGCACATCTCACTATTTCAAACGGCGATACATTCCTTTTATAAAGAGTGGCCGCAAATTATATGAAACAATGCGCATGATGGAGCGCAAAGCCAAAGAAGTCGGAGATTGCCTGAGTGGATTTATCTTTATTGATGAGGATTTTTTTATTCACGAGAAAAGGGCAAGGGAGTTTCTCGATTGTGTGCGCGAGGGCGGCGTTTCGCCTTCAATCATGGGATTCGGCAGTGTGCGCGGGCTTTCTCAATTCACGGCCAACGAGATTGCCGAGATGGGATTCGACATCATATGGACTGCATTCGAGGGAACCCGTTCCGGGTACAAAAAACTCAGGGGTGCAAAGCTCGATCACCTATACCACGATCTCAAATCCCGAGGGGTTGCTATTCTGACCTCCATGATCATCGGCTTTCCTTACCAAGATCAAAGAAAGGTTCAGTCGGAATTTGAACAGCTCATGGATCTGGCTCCTGACCTGTGGCAGATCCTGATCTATTTTGCATTCCCCGGGACACCTCTCTATGAAAAGGTTTTTGAGGAGGGGCTCTATCTGAGCGCCTACCGGGATCGACCCGATTACCGCAAGTTCGATGGTTTTTCGATGCATTTTAAACACGAGCACTTCGAACCAACGGAAATAGAAGACCTTCAACAGACATTATACCGCAAAGCATTTGAAACGCTTGGGCCATCCCTGGTGCGCGTCATGAAAACCTGGTTTGAAGGATACCGTACCATGAAATATTCTTCCAGGCCTCTCTTGCGCCTGCGGGCGGAACGAATGCGCCAATATGTTCAAAGCGCTCTTCCCGGTATTTACCCTGCAATTCGATTTGGACCGAATCGGGAACGCAAAGCAGAAGCCAGGCGACTTTTCGAGGATATTGTGAGGGACTTCGGACCTTTTACCTTCAAAAATAGGCTGGCGTGTTGGGGGACCATTCCACTGTCATTTTGGACGTGGATGAAAGAAAACCTCGGTTTGTTCCAGCAGCCAGGGCTTCTTCGCAGGAAATATCGCCTTTGATCTTATTGTTGATGAGCCATTTGAAGGACCAAGGAAATGATGATATCAATCATAGAGCTTGAATCAAAACGCTTCATTTATACGACGCTCTGTGTTAAGGTAAAATAACTTGTGAATATGGCGGCATAGCCAAGTGGTAAGGCAGAGGATTGCAAATCCTTCATCCCCAGGTTCGACTCCGGGTGCCGCCTTCAGAAATCTTCCTGTCGGCCGCAAGGCACAATTTTTATGTTCATCATAATATTTTCGAACCGCGAGTTTAATCGAACCATACTTCTTCCATTGATGCTGCAATTACAATAACTGAAAAAATTCATATGCCGCAGGTTGACAACTCCGTAAAGTTACCTTGCCATTTATATGTGTACGAAGGATCGACATTGCCCAACAACATGCTTCGAGCGGATATTTCGCAGATCTTACACTCAGACCAAGTGAATGGATGCAATACCTATTCGAGTTGCAGAGATAAAGTGTCAACACATGTGGGATTGCTTCAAACCCATAATGCCTGACCACCAACCGGAAAATTAGAGGCACATAAAATGATCGATGAAAAATTGTATGAATCCTATCTAACATTTTTGCTCGACGGCAAACGATCAAAGTGCCATGACATCGTCCAAAAATTGCTGGACGACAAAATCGCTATCAAAAAGCTTTATACCGACCTTTTTCAGCGCAGCATGTATCGAGTTGGCGAGCTCTGGGAAAACAATCGGATAACAGTTGCTAACGAGCATTTGGCAACCTCCATCACTGAAAGCCTTTTGAACCTGGCCTATCCATCCATATTTGCCATGGAACGTATCGGTAGAAAAGTGGTGATTTCATGCGCCGCCAATGAATTTCATCAGATCGGTGGAAAAATGGTCGCTGATATCTTTGAACTGAATGGGTGGGATGGGTATTTTCTGGGCGCTAATTCACCGCTTGAAGAAACGGCCCGATTCATCCATGAAACTCGACCGGATGTAGTGGGATTTTCATTAAGCACATTATCAAACTTGGATTATTTAAAGCGGGGTATCCAAGCCATTCGCTCGGATTTCCCAAACAGGGATCTGCTGATTGGCGGACAGGCTTTCAGATGGGGGGGCATCGGCACCATCAAACAATGTGCCGGCACCGAATACATTCGATCACTGAATGATCTTGAAAAAATGATCAGTGAGATGTGATATGGAAGGGGATCGACATATCTGTGTTGAAACCACTGCCTATCTCCAAAATAGGGCCTCGGTTTTGTTTTTTCTTCTTACGAATGGCGGAAAAATCGTCGAGACAAATCAATACGCTAAAACCATAGTAGGTCGTCACTTAATCGGTGAAAATATCCAGGACGTAATTGTTGACTTTAAGAACACCTTTCATCTACCTGCACTAATAAAAGACCCTTCAAAAGAACATCTGCTCAATATCAGCACAGCATCCGGTCTGCCGCAAAGCTTTTATTTCTGGTTTAAAAAGGTCTTGGGTCAAATCGTGGTGTTCGGTCGGCCGGACGCCGAAGAACTTGAAAATATGCAAAAAGAACTGGTATCCCTAAACCAGGAGTTGAATAATCTCACGCGTGAGCTTCATAAAACAAATGCACAGCTTAAAAGACTTAATCAGGAAAAAAACCGCTTTTTGGGAATGGCGGCTCACGATTTACGCAAACCCATCGGTCTCATCATCTCCTATTCCGAATTTCTCCTCGAAGAGGCCAAGGACCTGCTGGACGCAGATCAAGTCGGTTTTTTAAATGCAATTAACGCATCCGGTGTTTTTATGAAACATCTGGTGGACGATTTTTTGGATGTGAGCGCCATTGAAGCCGGCAAATTCGAGCTGGACCTGCAGCCGGCATTTATCAATGAGATTTTGGCAAATAGTCTGCGACTCAATAAGCTTCGGGCGAATAAAAAAGGGATTGATTTGCAGGTCAATTCCGACGAAAGCCTGCCGCGTATCATCATCGATGCGTCCAAGATAGAGCAGGCTATGACCAATCTGGTCTCTAACGCCATTGAACACACAAGCCCCAACAGCCCTGTGTCCATTTCCCTTTCCTGTGATCAGCAATTTATGATATTTGCAGTCAAAGATGAAGGCCCCGGAATGGCACCGGAGGAAATGGATATGCTCTTCAAGCCATTTGCAAAGACAAACGCTAAAAAGACTGCGGGCGAAAAAAGCACAGGTCTTGGCATGCTGATTACCCGAAAAGTGATCGATGCACACGGCGGAAAAATATGGATTAACAGCAGAGTGGGTGAGGGAACAACGGTTTACTTCAAAATACCTACACAAAATAGATAACAGGTAATTTGATGGTGAAGGACATAACATGGGAGAAAAAACCAAAATTCTTGTGGTTGACGACGATGCAGATATTCGCTTTGCCACAATACGGGTCTTGAAATCCGCAGGTTACCAGGTTCAGGAAGCATCCTCAGTAAAGGAATGTATGCAAAAACTTTGTGCGGACTTTCCGGATCTACTGCTTTTGGATGTGGTCCTTCCCGATGGGGATGGTCGTCAGATCTGCTCGCAGATTAAGGCAGATGCCGAGCTGCAGGGTATTTTCATCGTTTTGCTTTCTGGCATCAAGATTGCCTCCAATGATCAAGCCGAGGGCCTCAACCTGGGGGCAGACGGCTTCATTGCCAGACCTGTTTCGAATGAGGAGCTTCTGGCCAGGATCCAAGCAATAGATCGCATCAGACTCGCCGAAAAAGCCTTGCAAGAAGCCCATAATGCGCTTGAAATACGAGTGAAAGAACGCACCGCCGAACTTGCAAAAGCAAATGAGCAGCTGCAAATCGAAATTAACAAGCGCCAACAGAAGGAATCGACTCTGCGTGAAGCGCTGGAGCGGCTCAACGAAGCTGAACGCGTTGGCAACTTTGGATACCGGGTGCACGATTTAAAAACCGGTGAGGAGTGGTGGTCGGAAAACGAATTCGCCATCCACGATCTGCCAAGGAACGTGAAGCCAGGTTACGATCTTCACCTGGCCTGCGTTCACCCTGATGATAGAAAGATTCACGATCAAGAATTCCAAAACAGCTGGGCGTCTGACAGCGAATGGCGCTCTTTTGAATATCGGATCGTGAGCAAAGACGGCCAAGTTCGAAATATTCTGGCACGATACCGCGTTGAACGCGATACTCATGGAAATCCTTTGCGCATTTTAGGCACAGATCAAGATATTACGGATCAAAAGATCTCAGAGAAAATACTGGCCCAAAGCAAAGATTTTAATCGTGCGATCCTCATGTCAATGAAAGATCATATTGTCGTTTTAGACAAGTCCGGACAAATTCTTTCAGCCAATAGCAGCTGGTTTGAATTTGGGCGTAAAAATAATGTCTCCTCGCTAAAACTTATCGACAAAGGAGTAAACTATTTGGAGGCTTGCCGCCGTGCCTCTGACGGTTCGGACAAGAGCGCCCAAAATGCCTTTAGCGGCATGAAGGCGGTACTGGACGGTTCACAAGAGCACTTTGCATTGGAGTATCCTTGTCACTCTCCGTCAATGCAACGCTGGTTCCTAATGAATGTCATCCCGTTTAAAGGAGAAAAGGGAGGTGTTGTCATTGCCCACACAGACATTTCCCAACGAAAAAAAGCTGAGATAAAACTACGCCAGGCAGAGTCGGACTTTCGTACAGTTGCCGATTACACATATGACTGGGAATACTGGCGCGGGCCGGATGGAAATTTCAAATACGTTTCACCCTCATGTAAACGGATCGCCGGTTATGGGGCTCAAGAATTTATTGACAATCCCGAGCTCTTAGATCAGATTATTGTGGCCGAAGATAAAAATATCTGGTCTGATCACCGCCAGGGGACGACTAAAGATGCGAAACAAGAAGAGATTCAATTTCGTATCCGCAGAAAGGATGGTAAGATACGCTGGATCGAGCATGCCTGCCAGGAGGTACGCGATGATCAAGACAGTTATTTGGGTTTTCGAGCCAGCAATCGCGATATAACAAGAAGAAAACAGTCAGAGGAATCCTTACTCGAAAGTCAAAAAGAAGCCAGGTTGCTCACCGGAAAACTGCTCAAGGCTCAAGAATCGGAACGGGCACTTCTTGCCCGTGAACTGCACGACGATATTACTCAAAGGCTCGCCATTATGAATATCGAAGTGGACGAACTGGAGATGAAACACCCATCTTTGCCCCGGTCGTTAAAGCAAAAACTGCGGAAAATTGGAAATGATCTTGGAGCGCTTTCATCTGATGTCCATATGATTTCACGCCAGCTACATCCTTCAATTTTATACGATTTGGGATTGGTCAAAGCGGTCGAGATCGAAAGCAATAATTTTTCTCGAATTTACGGAATATCACCAGCTTTGGATCTGGATACGACAATCAAAGATGTCCCCAAAGAGACCGCCATTTGTATATATCGCATCCTGCAGGAGGGCTTTAAAAACATTGGCAAACATGCCAGAGCAACCCATATCCAGGTTCGGCTTTACAAGAAAAATGAGTTTATCTGTTTATTGCTGAAAGACAATGGCACCGGGTTTGAATCAAATTCAAATGTTGAAACCACGGGTATTGGGCTGGCCAGTATGGCAGAGCGGGCTCGCATGATCAACGCCGATTTTTCTATAGAATCCGGCCCTGGCAACGGAACCGCCATAAAATTGAAAACTCTTTCTAAATTGAATTTAAGTTAATTGAGTATGATGAGGCGATTCATGCGTAAGACGCGTATTTTGCTGGCAGATGATCATCAGATTGTTCTCGAGGGATTGAAAAATCTTCTTGAGCCGGAATTCGAAATTGTCGGAACCGTTGAGGATGGAAGAGCGCTGGTGGCTGAGGCCCTGAAACTGCATCCCGACGTCATTGTGGTCGATATTTCTATGCCGCTGCTCAATGGCATTGAAGCTGTGCGTCAGATTAAAAAAATCGACGAACGAAGCAAAATTATCTTCCTTACCATGCATCCGGATGTGAACTATGCAACCAGTGCTTTTGATGCCGGTGCATCCGGTTATGTCCTAAAGAATTCAGCATCTCGTGAACTCGTCACAGCGATTAAAGAGGCGGTGCAAGGCAAAACATATGTAACACCGATTATCGCCGGGGAGTTAATTCAAACATATCAAGATTCCTGCACCGGTGAAAATAAAATTGATACAAAGCTTACCGATAGACAGAAAGAGATTTTGCACCTTATCGTTGAAGGATATTCAGCCAAAGAAATTGCCAACATGCTTTCCATTTCTCCTCGAACAGTAGAAACTCATAAGTACAATATGATGCAAGAATTAAACCTTAAAACCACAGCCGATCTTATAAAGTTTGCCATCAAAAATAATCTCACGGCCCTTTAATACGTAATTTTACTGTTCATCGCGTAATTTTTGCCATTATTTATAAGTAATTTTTTTTGTAAATATCCGTAATTCTCCGAATTGAATTCGCCCGACGTCTGCGCGATAGTCGCCATTGATCGGCGCTTAAATGATTTTTTTGCGACATTGTCCCGCTGCGATCCTTCTAACCGATCAGTCGGATCAGCACATGCGCGATTTTCAACAAGAATTTAGGGCAAATTCATGAAAAAAAATACTGTATTGCTGGCAGATCGACATATGGCAACACTGGACAGTATAAGCGGATTGCTGAAAACCAAGTTCAACTCAATCGTAATGGTATCTGATGAGAAGTCACTTACAGAGATGCTGCCTAAAATTGCTCCGGACCTTGTATTGCTTGATCAGTCCTTTATGGTTGCCCGGGCGCCTGATGCCGTGTCATTGGTGAACAAATTCGATCCAAGCCTGAAAATCATCGTATTAAGCACATACGAAGAACCGGAGTACATGCAACAATGCATGTCATCAGGCGCTTCAGGTTATATATTGAAGCGCTCGGCAGCTAAGGAAATAATCGAAGCTATCGAAAAGGTGCTAAGTGGGGGAACGTATTTGACTTCAGCCTGCCGATTTTGCAATAGAAAAGACGCTTAGGCGGTTGGCGGAGCAAAAAACTCAACATATGAAAAGGGTTAATTATTACCTGAAATTCACTGCAATCTCAACTTCCCATTTATTTTCATGCAAGATTCAGGTATTGAGAGAGGGGGCAGGATGTCGAAAATCAGAAATCCGGCGCAAAAAGTCAGGCAGCGTCGGGTGAATTTAAAAAAGGCCGAACCTAGCGAAATAGATGCAAAAAAAGCTGTTGCTGCCGTACCTTCGACGAAGAAACCGAATCGGGCAACAAAAGCATCGGACCACGCCGATACACTCCAGAGTTATCTTTCGAATATCAGCAAATATAGGCTTTTGACGCGGGATGAAGAGCGAAAGCTGGCTCTAAGGCTGCGTAAGAATGCTGACCGACGGGCAACGCATGTATTGGTGACTTCTAATCTGAGGCTCGTTGTAAAGATTGCTTTGGATTACAAGAGAGTTTGGATGCAAAATCTGATGGACCTCATTCAGGAAGGCAATATTGGGCTGCTAAAAGCGGTCGATAAATTCGATCCGGACAGAAATGTCAAATTTTCGTACTACGCCTCATTCTGGATTAAAGCGTACATCGTCAAGCATTTGATGGACAACTTTCGCCTGGTAAAAATTGGAACCACGCAGGCGCAAAGAAAGCTATTCTTTCGGCTCAAAAAAGAAAAACAAAAATTGCGGGACATGGGATTTGAACCGACCCCAGAGCTCATTTCAAAGCGGTTGGGGGTTTCCAAAAAGGAAGTTATCGAAATGGACCAACGCATCAGCGCTCGGGATGTATCGCTCGATGCGCCTCTTACACATGATTCGGAGACTGCCAGAATCGAATTAATGAAAACGTCTGCTGAACCGATTGAAGAAAAAATATCTAAAAAGGAAATTAATGTCATTCTCTGTCAAGAAATTGCAGAATTTCGAAAAGAAATGAACAAGCGCGAGCTTGATATTTTTGACCAGCGTATTTATGCTGAAAATCCCAAGACGCTAGCAGAGATCGGCAAACAGTATGGAATATCAAGAGAGCGTGTTCGTCAAATTCAAAAGAACATTGTCGCAAGAATGAAGGATTCATTCCGGCACACACTGCCCGATTACGCCGCACACGCTGAAGGCGTTTTCGGAGATTCGTAGCGAATTTGTTCAGCAGAAAAGGTGACGCATCCAGCCCAACGCTTGCTGCCAGCTCACTCGCTATTTTGGATCTATGAACGAATGTCTCACATGCTGTCAGAGGGCGCGCAGCGACTTTGGTCACTTCGTGAATAAACCGAACTTACATCCAAACATTTTAACCCATGGAGGATTTATGAGTATCATCGACAATCTGGTTTCTCACCACGGTGTTTTAAGGCAGCTTTTCAATAAGTCCATGAATGACCCTCAAGTTTTTGAAGAATTTATGCGCCACCTGGTCGTTCACCATACCCTGGAAGAAAAATACTTTTATGATATTTTGCAAACCTTCCCGGAGGCGGAACACGATGCGTTGGAGGCGGTCAACGAACACCACATTATCGAACTCATCATCAAGGATGCAGAGGGATTTCCAAATGAACATGAACATTTTCCAGTTAAAATCGAAGGCCTGGGGGAATATACAACGCATCATTTGGATGAAGAGGAGGCCGATATATTTCCGATGTCACAGAGCGTGATCCCGCCTGAAGATCTTGAAACACTTGGAAAACTTTTTGCCGAAGCCAAGGATAACGCCTTAAACGTCAAAGCCCCGGAAGTGCCCGGCGCGATCGCAAACCGTGCGGCCAAGTCCGATAAAGCGCCTAAGACCAAAGTGGCCAGCGTTGGTACCGGAACCGCTTTGGGGTTGGGCATCGGCGGTCTAAAAACGTGATCGATGTGTCGCTGAAAATCATTATCGTATTCAATGAAAGGAGATCTTATGGACATACTAAAAAGAGAATTGGCGCCGATACCCGCGGAAGCCTGGATCGAAATAGACGAACAGGCCATCAGCAGTTTAAAGGCCATGCTTTCAGCCCGGCAGGTGGTTGATGTCAGCGGTCCGATGGGGACCGATTTTCCCGGTGTGCCGGAAGGCCGCCTGGAATTTCCTAAAAAACAGCCAAAAGGAAATGTTTCCTGTGGCATTCACAAGGTGCACCATCTTGTTGAAACCCGGATACCCTTTGAGCTGGACATCAAGGAATTGGACAGCGTGGTTCGAGGCGCCAAAGATGTCAATCTTGGCAATTTGGAAGACGCTGCCCGCGAGATCGCGCTATTTGAGGAACAGGTTGTTTACCATGGCTTGCCAGAGGCTAATATCAAGGGATTGGCACTTTGTTCACAGGGGGAATGTCTGACAGTGGCATCAAAACCTGAACAATTGCTGGAAGCCGTCGCCGAGGGCATTACCGTTTTCGCCGGGCGCTCCATTGAGGGACCTTTTTCTTTTGTCGTAGGACCCAAGCTATGGAAGGTCATGTCGGCCACGCTGCAAGGCTATCCTGTTAAGATGCAGGCTGAAAATATCCTCAACGGCAAGGTCGTTTTAAGTTCCTATTTAAGCGGCAAATATGCAAACGAGGCATTCATGTTGTCACAGCGCGGCGGTGACCTGGAACTCATTTTAGGCCAGGATCTGGCGGTCGGATACGAGTCACACACGACCGACACAGTAAAACTATACTACACCGAGTCCTTTACTTTTCGGATCCTTGAACCTGCTGCGGTAATCCACTTCCAGTCGGGCAAATAAGTACGTTTTGCGAAACTGACAGCGCAACCGTGAAAACCCAAAAAAGTCAGATGTCCTTTGCGGCGTTGATCGGTTGCGCTGTTGGGAAATGCGGGGATGAATCCGGCCGTACCGAATAGAGGGCCCTGAGTTGCATGCGTGAACCCCCCGGCTCCTTTGCGCTGGGTATTGCCTGCGGAAACAGTACGACTTTAACAAAAAAGATAAGAAAATTAGTCAGCCGGTAACCGACGGGTTGCCCTGCGATTTTCATAAGCACGCTTGATCGATTCGAATACACTTAAAACTACCATTGAAATATTTAGGAGGTAATTATGAATGCCGATGTTTTCACAGTGTCTGTTGAAGGGTTTGAAATAGTCAACCACATTCTCACTCTCGGGTATGCTTCGATGGCAGCCGCATTGCTGTTTTTTATCCTCACCAAAAATAACTGCCTGCCAAAGTATCGCATGTCTTCGGTCATATCGGTTGTTGTCATGGTATCGGCATTTCTACTTCTGTTCATTCAGAAAGAAAGCTGGACGGCTGCATATGCGTTTAATGGTCAGGCCTATGCACTGAAGCCCGGGGCGGATCTGTTCACCAACGGTTACCGGTACCTGAATTGGCTTATCGATGTGCCCATGTTGTTGATCCAGATACTGTTTGTTGCCGAGATCGTCGGAAGCGAACGCGCAAAATACATAACCCGATTTTCTTTTTCAGGCTGTTTGATGATCATACTCGGTTACATCGGCCAATTTTATGAGCCCGGCCGGCTCAATGAGAGTGTTTTCTGGTGGGCTTTTTGGGGAGTTGTCTCAACGCTGTTCTTTATCTATGTGTTGGTCCTCATCACCAGGGTCATCAATGAGGGAAAGGCCCATATGGAAGGCTCCCCGCGCAAGATATTCGGCGCGATTCTCCCGCTATTCTATATTGCCTGGTGGCTTTATCCGATAGCCTATGCGGCGCCGATCTTAATGCAGGCCGGTGTTTCCTATGAGTTCACCATCGTGAGCCAGCAGGTCATTTATACCATTGCTGATATCGCTTCCAAGGTCATTTACGGCGTTATGCTGGCCGTGACGGCCTCAATGCTGAGCGAGAAGCAAGGATTTGCTATTGCATGACAAATAAGCGCAGTCGGCTGAGCCCATGAGGCTGCCTGACAAATCTGGGGCCAATCACCCGGGTGACAGGTTGAAAATACGATTAACCCTTTCTGTCTTTCAGCCGACCGGAAGGCTGAGAGCCTGACATTGATAATGCACTATCGCGATACTGACAATGCGCTTCACGCCGTTGTTGTGGGCGCCGGATTTGGCGGAATGGCCTCGGCCCTGAGGCTGCGGGCCTTGGGGTATCGAGTCACCCTCATCGATCGGATGAAGCGTTTGGGAGGGCGTGCGCAGGTTTTTAAAAAGGACGACTTCACCTACGACGCCGGCCCTACTGTGATAACGGCTCCGTTTTTGTTCGAGGAGCTGTTTTCACTTTTTAACGAAAACTTGTATGATTATATCGATCTGAGGCCGCTGGACCCGTGGTATCGTATCGTTTTTTCGGATCGGAGGGAATTTAACTATGGTGGATCGGTAGCGGACACGCTAAAAGAAATCGAGCGATTTAGTCCGGGTGACCGCAAAGGGTATCTGCGATTGCTTGATATGTCGCGCAAGATTTTCGACGTCGGGTTTGACCAGCTGGGCGATCGGCCCTTTCATCGTTTTATTGACATGATTGCCCAGGCGCCCAGGCTTATCCGCCTTCAAAGTTACCGAAGCGTATACGGGATGGTCTCACGCTATATCAAGGATTCTTACCTACGCCAGATATTCAGTATCCACCCCCTGCTGGTCGGCGGAAATCCGTTTGACACAAC
>JASFJF010000087.1:0-11704 GCA_050122255.1 Desulfobacterales bacterium | reverse complement strand
TTAGTTGTGGAATGCATGCAAGAAGAAGGAATCGAGATATCGCATAATAAAATTCAGAGTGTATTTGAACTGTTTAAAACCGGCAAGTTATACGACCATGTCATAACGGTGTGCGACAGTGCCGCCGAAGCCAAATGCCCGGTTTTTGCTGGAATTACCAAAAGATGGAACTGGCCGTTTCCGGATCCGGCGGCAGTCAACGGTACCAAAGCGGAGAAAATGCAGAAAATCCGAGACATTCGGAAAATGATTAAAGATAAGTTGGTTGAGGCGCTAGAAAACGGTTTTGCTTAAACGTGGTTTGAGGTCAGGGCCATGCCCTTTTACAATAGATGGATGGCATCCCGCATTAACCGGCATGCTGTTTTTTATACATGGGATGATCGATGGTCGAATCACCATGGATAATAAAATACACGCTCTCCGCCACATTTTTAATGTGATCGCCGATTCGTTCGCAGCATCGGGCGGTGAAAACCAGGCTGGTATAGGTATTGATATTGTCAGAATCGGCCTTCATGTATGACCGCAGCTGCGTGAGCAAGTCGGCATATATCTGGTTGATCTCCTCGTCCCGATGCCAGACCGCGATTGATTTGGGAACATCTAATTCTAAATAGGCATCGATCACATCTGAAAGCATCCGTATGGCCAATTCGGCCATACGGATAATAAGCTGGACGGGTTTCTCCAGATAGACATGGTCCAGATTCATTCCATTTTTGGCGATATTGGCGGCATAATCGGCAATGCGCTCCAATTCGGCTGCTATTTTCAGCGCGGAGATGATATGGCGCAAATCAATCCCCATCGGCTGGCGCATGGCCAGCATGTTAACCGTAAAACGGTCCACCTCATTTTGTAAATCGTTAACCTGCGAATCACTGTAAATGACATCAACAGCCAGTTTACTGTCTTTGGTAACGAGGGCCTCAATGGCCTTGGACAGTTGCGCCTCGGCCACTTTGCCCATCTCCGAAATCCTGGATTTCAGTAAATCCAGCTCCTGGTCATAAGACCTTACCGTATGGTCTCTTGACATACTAGCTCCTTGAATGAATCGATGCAAATGATAACGCTGTTTTAATGTCCATTGCCCATAACAATGGTATTAACCAAAACGCCCGGTGATGTAATCTTCGGTTAGCTGGTGGCTTGGGTTGGTAAAAATCTGTGCAGTGGGGCCCACTTCAATGAGATCCCCGAGATGAAAATACGCCGTGCGCTGTGATACGCGAGATGCCTGCTGCATGGAGTGGGTAACAATTACAATTGTATATTGTTCACGCAGCTCGTCTATTAGATCCTCAATCACAGCAGTGGCAATTGGGTCCAGTGCTGAACAGGGTTCATCCATCAAAATGACTTCCGGGTTGACCGCAATCGTGCGTGCGATGCAAAGGCGTTGCTGCTGTCCTCCGGACAAACCGGTCCCGGGTTGGTCGAGCCAGTCTTTAACCTCGTCCCAGAGGCCGGCTTTGATCAAAGAGGTTTCAACAATTTCATCCAGTTCGGCTTTATTGGACGAAAGGCCATGGATCCTCGGCCCGTATGCGATATTTTCATAAATGGATTTGGGAAAGGGATTGGGTTTTTGAAAAACCATACCCACTTGGGCCCGCAGCGGAACGACATCGATATTTTTATCGTAAATATTGACATCATCTAAAGTAATCTCACCGGTAATACGGCAGCCATCGATGGTGTCGTTCATCCGATTCAGGCAGCGAATAAAGGTTGATTTGCCGCAGCCGGAAGGCCCGATCATGGCAATGACCTCGTTGCGCCCGACATCCAGGGACACGTTTTTAATGGCTTGTTTGTCGCCATACCAGACATTGACATCACGGCAGGTCATACGGGGATTGTCTACCGTTATTTCACCGACCGTTTCGCGGTTTTCGCGGCTGACGAGAATCCTGCCTTCAGTTGGTTTATCTTTTTGTTCGGTATCGTTTTCTTGCATATTTCCGATAAAACCAGCCTCATCCATTGATCTTAGCGAAATCATGATAGTAACACAGGTCTCATAAGTTAGAAGGTTTATATTGCAGATTAGCGCCAGGGAGTAAAGCGTTTTTAATTCAAAATGAACCCATGCCGCAATCTATAGAAGAAAAGGTAGACTAAAAGAAGAAGTAGACCGGAAAACATTTTCCGGTCTACCTCGAAACATTTGAGAATTACTTCAATGATGTTAATGCCGTCAATGATTGGGCATTGCCACTGTATTTAGCGCGCTCTGCCTCAGGCATCGGGATCAAGCCTTTTTCGCTTAAATATCCTTCAGCGCCCCAGGCTTTATCACTGGTAAATTCTGATAGGTATTCTTTGATCCCCGGAATCACACCCACGTGGGCTTTTTTAACGTAGAAAAAAAGCGGGCGGGAGACCGCATATTGACCATCAGCAATAGCATCGAATTCCGGTTGAACGCCGTCGACATAAGATCCCTGAATTTTATCCATATTTTGATCCAGAAAGCTGAAACCAAAAATACCCAGGGCATTCGGATTGGCTTCCAGTTTTTGAACGATCAGGTTGTCGTTTTCGCCGGCTTCAACATAGGCGCCATCTTCCCGGATGGTGTGACAGACGGCCTTGTAGGCTTTTTTGTCGCTCTTTTTCATGGCCGCAATCCAGTCAAACTTTTTGGCGCCGCCTTCCATGGCCAACTCCACGAAAGCATCCCGGGTGCCGGAGGTCGGTGGGGGTCCCAGCACTTCGATCGCCTTGTCCGGCAGGGACGGATTTACATCTTTCCAAGTTTTGTAGGGATTGGGGATCAGCTTTTCACCACCGGCCGGATCCGGAACATCCTTGGCCAGCGCCAGAAAGATATCCTTACGGGTCAGTTTCATCGGGGCTGTTTTTTTGGAATTGGCCATCACGATGCCATCATAGCCGATTTTGACCTCAATGATTTCCTTGACGCCGTTTTGCGCACAACGGTCAAACTCAGACTGTTTAATGCGGCGGGACGCATTGGTGATGTCCGGATGTTCAACACCGACACCGGCACAAAAAAGCTTCAAACCGCCACCGGAACCGGTGGATTCAATCTTGGGCGTTTTAAAGGAAGTAGATTTGCCAAACTGCTCGGCGACAACCGTTGCAAACGGATAAACGGTGGATGAGCCTACAATGCTGACGTAATCCCTTCCGGAACCGGCCTGAACCGGCCCAAACAATGCTGCCACGAAAAAAACAATGGCTGTTAACATAACGAACTTTCTCATGATGATTTCCTCCTTCGTGTAATGTTTATAAAAATAATGATGTAAATTTAGTTCGTCTGTAGGACTTGAACCTAATGATTGCATGTTCAGTAAATGTTAGAATCGTGTTGATATTAGGTTTAATTGATCGAAATCTCCGGCAAACATAACCACCTGAAATAATATAAATTTCTACCATCGTCTTTCATAGCGTTTCCGTAAAATCACCGCCGCTGCATTCATGGCGATCAAAAATGCCAGCAGGACAATAATTGCAGCCGACGTTCGCTCAACAAAGGCCCGTTCAGGGCTGTCTGCCCAGAGATAAATTTGAACCGGCAGCGCGGTTGAGGGATCTGTGAAGCCACCCGGAATATCCACAATAAAGGCCACCATACCAATCATCAGCAGAGGGGCTGTTTCACCCAGCGCCCGGGCCATTCCGATAATGGTTCCGGTCAGCATGCCGGGCAGTGCCAGCGGCAGCACGTGATGGGCAACCATCTGCATTTTAGAGGCTCCCACGCCCAGGGCCGCTTCACGAATCGACGGCGGCACCGCAGTCAGGGCCGAGCGGCTGGCGATGATAATGACCGGCAATGTCATTAGCGTCAGCACCAGGCCGCCGACAACCGGGGCCGATCGCGGCAGGCCGAAAAAGTTCAAAAACACTGCCAATCCCAGCAAACCAAAGACAATCGAAGGTACCGCCGCCAGATTGTTAATGTTGACCTCAATTAGATCCGTCCAGCGGTTTTTAGGCGCAAACTCTTCCAGGTAAACAGCTGCAGCGACGCCGATTGGAAAAGAAAGCAGCAGGGTTACAATCAGTGTAAAAAAGGATCCGGCTGCCGCTCCCCAGATACCGGCCAATTCCGGTTCGCGTGAATCACCGGCAGTAAAAAGAGTAGTGTTCAATCTCTTTTCAATTTTACCATCGGAAATCAGTTGATCGATCCAGGCCAATTGTTTATCTTTTAAGCGGCGCTCGCCTTCGCCGGCATCGCGATCAAAATGACCTTTCATCAGCATATCCACGTCATCATCGGCCGGAACCCAGACGGGTAGCGATTGACCGATAATACCCGGGTTGGTTAACACCATGTCTCTGAGTTGAAAGGAAGCACCTGAACTGACGATACTGTAGAGCATCCGTTTGTCGCGTCGGCCGCTGGCATCCGGGAACATGTTACGCAACGATTGCTTGACCAGGCCCTGGTAATCGGCTGTTGCCAGAGACTGCTTGTCCAAAACTTCAGGATCAAAAGTCACATCCAGTTCCATAAAGGTCTGTTGAAAGGCCGTATAGCCATTACCAACGATGCTGATAAATAAAAGCGATAAAAACACCATGCTGGCGATAATAGCAAGCAATCCGTAAGAGCGGAATCGGCGCTCGGCGCGGTAACGTTTACTCAGACCTCGGTTGACGATGTCCAGGGTCCGTTCTTTTTTCGCCGCGCTGTCGGGCATACTTTGGGATGTGTTATTCATATTGTTCTCGATATTTGCGAACCACGTGTAGTGCGATAACATTTAATAATAGCGTTACCAGAAACAGCAATAGCCCCAACGCAAATGCCGCAAGCGTCTTGGGGCTGTCAAATTCCTGGTCTCCAACCAACAAGGTGACGATCTGAACGGTGACCGTGGTGACTGTCTTTAATGGGTTAAAAGTCAAATTGGCCGCCAACCCTGCCGCCATGACAACGATCATGGTTTCTCCGATAGCCCTTGAAACCGCCAGAAGAACACCGCCGACAATCCCCGGTAGCGCCGCCGGCAAGATCACCTGCTTAATGGTTTCGGACTGGGTGGCGCCCAGACTGTAAGCTCCGTCCCGCAGAGCCTGTGGCACCGCATTGATAAAATCATCGGACAGTGATGAAACAAAAGGAATAATCATAATCCCCATAACCAGGCCCGCTGCCAGAGCGCTTTCCGAAGACACTCCCAGTCCGAGTATGCTGCCGGTGTTGCGAATAAAGGGGGCTACCGTCAAAGCGGCAAAAAACCCGTATACCACTGTGGGAATCCCGGCCAGAATTTCAATCAGGGGTTTGGCCACGACCCGAAATTTCTTGTTCGCATATTCCGACAGGTAAATGGCAGACATCAGCCCGATAGGAACCGCCACAAACATCGCGATGGCGGAAATCAACATGGTGCCCACAAACACCGGAACGGCCCCAAATGCGCCGGATGAACCCACCTGATCACTGCGGATGGCCATCTGCGGACTCCATTCCAGACCAAAAAGAAACTCGGTAACCGGTACTACCTGGAAGAAGCGGATGGATTCGTAAAGCACGGAAAGCACAATGCCAATGGTGGTAAAAATAGCAATCGTCGAGCAAATAATGAGAATGTACTTTATGGCCTGCTCAACTACATTTCGCGCCCGTAAGCTCGGCGTTATTTTCGCCCGCACAGTGACAAGCCCGATGATCGCCATGGAGATCGCAATGACTGCCAGAGCCGCTTTGCTGGTGACCTGCAGGCTGCGGTAATGGTCGGCAGCGACCTGCATCGAAGGGTCAATGCTGCCGGAAACGATATTTCCGCTGACCAAATTTCGAATGTTATTAACCTTTAGATTCAGATCGGCAGCCGGCAGGTTTCGCATCGTTTCCGGCAAATCCGCCACAACCAGATGGGTGATAATCGAGGACTCAAAAGCCATCCAAAAGCCGAATAATAACAATGTCGGAATGCCGCACCACAGGGCTGTCAGCATTCCGTAATAAGTTGGGCGAGAGTGAAGGTTTCTGACGCCGGCCACATCACTGGCAATGGCAAACGCTTTTTTGCGGCCAAGATAATAGCCAAAAATAGAAAGCGCTAAAAGAACAAACAGTATCGTAGTGGGTGACATTTTCTATGTTTTCCGTCAAAGCCTTCCGAGGCTGTACCGAATTTGAAGTTAATCGTTTTAACCAGAACGTTCTATAATTGGTATGTTAGATATAAATGATGATTGTGTTAGGTTTTTGTTAAATTTCTAACAATCGCATCATCGGTTTAGTCGGGAACAAAGGGCAGCCATTCTTATCTGTCAAATTCATTTAAAAATTATTAGTTTTCGCCAAATTCGACAATTTTACCGAAACCGTCTAAGCCCGTACCAGCAGCGCGGTGAATATTAGTATCGCTCTGAGACAACACTGAACGAATAGGCCCTTTTGGAAAGCAGTGGCAGTCGCGAAGACTGTGGCTTACTTTCGCTATTGGTCATCGCGAAACTCAACTCCTTTTCAAGGTTGCTCACATATTCAATGCGTTTCACACAATGCGTACAGATTTGATTGTTTTTATCTTGGTCTTTCAATTGGCAGAGCAGGCAGGGATTCGATTTCATTTCTTACGCTCCTTTAGGTCAAGAAAATTGTCGTATCAATTCGAATGAAAGTTGATTAAAGGTTGGGTATTAGCGGCTCATTAGCAGACGATTAAAATTCAGTGAAACCTTGCTTGCCCTCTTTTGCGGCTTAACGACCGTTAAATTTCTCCTTTCTTCCCGTGTCAAACGTAAAAGGCGGTGTTTGGAATCCGGTTGGTATTGTTTTAACGCAAACTTAATACGGTCTTTACGAAGCACTAATAAAACGTACATAAGCTATTGAGTTTAATCTAACATTATAGGGCATCGATAATCCGAATCGATAGGAACGCATGTGAAATATCTGATCAATTTCGAAGACAAGCAGGCTCTGGATCCAAAAGCGGTGGGACAGAAATTTTTTAACCTGGCAAAGGCAGCCCGTGCCGGATTTACGGTGCCGCAGGCCATCGCCATTAGCACTGCAGCTCATCAATTTTATATCAACCATGGTGCTTGGCCAGACGGTCTTCTGGACGAAGTTTCAGAAGCGGCCAAAGCTCTAGATTTGGACAGGGGGCTGTCCATCCGTTCTTCGGCAACACTCGAAGACTTGGAAAAGCAAAGCTTTGCCGGACAGTACCGGACTTTTCTGCAGGTGGTCGACGAAGTTGAACTCAAAATTAAAATTGAAGCATGCTGGCAAGGTGCCAGCTCGCCTGCAGTCCTATGCTATTTAAAGTCAAAACACATTACTGGCATTACCGAGCAAATCCCTTTAATGGGCGTTATCATCCAAAAAATGGTCAATGCCGTCGCGGCCGGTATCGCCTTTGGTCGCAACCCCATGAATCCGGCACGGGATGAAATTGTCATCGAAGCGGTCAAAGGTCTGGCAGAGAAACTCGTCAGCGGTCATTTAACACCCTACCGCGCCATCATCGATAAACACAATAAGCTCAGCGTAACACCTCCTTCACGTGATCTTTCCCGTTTGACGGTCGGTGAAGAGGTGCTGATGACCCTTCTGCCGTGGTTTGATATCGCCGATCTGGTGCGTAAGCTGCAATCAAATGACGATGGAATCCCCCTGGATATCGAGTGGGCCATCGATGAAAGCAAAAAAATCTGGTTGTTACAATCACGGGCCATCACCACACTGGATCAACAAAAATGGCAGGTCCCGGCGGGTGTCTGGACGCGTAAAATCGCCAACGACCTCTGGGCTGACCGCCTGACCCCATTTCTGGCAAATGAAATGGAGCAAAACGCGCCGCAGTTTGACCTTTCGCGAATTTTAAAAATTTTGGGCATTGAGTTTACCCGGCCGACACTGACCGTCATCAATGGCTACTTGTATGTCAACTGTCGCTCCATCGCAGACGTCCTGGCTTATATACCGCCCAACCTTCAGCTGCCAGATTTGCAGTCTCTTTTTCCAGCCGATTTTGTATTTGACACCCAATCGCCACCTTCTGTTCTAAAGCAAATTTCGGTCGCCATTCGCGGCCTGGCCCTCTTATTTCTGGAACCTGGAATTGTGCCTTTCTTTTGCTTTGCGATTACCCGGCACATCCAAAAAAAAATAAACAGCCAATTAACCTTTATACAACAGCAAAACATGAGCTCTGTCCAAGAAGCATATGAAAACCTGGAGTTATCATTGTCCAGCTTGCAACGGGTACAAATCAGCAACCAGTGGCCATATTTTTTTGCCAATTATCTGACTTGGCTGCTGCGCTGGTTGATGGTGGATGTTTTTGGATATTCGCATGAACATTTTCTCGACGTTCTGAGCCAGAACGGCCAAAACACCACCATTGAAATCGAAAAGCAGTTTCAACAACTTGTCCAACAAATCAAGGCCGATGAAGAAATGCATGCGCTTTTTCTACAGCAATCCGCGCTAAAATTGTGGCCGGGATTATCAAAAGATTTTCGCAATGATCTCAACACGTTTTTGACCCGGTTCGGCTGCCGCTCCCGTCATCGAACCTTATATGTCAAGCGCTGGGCAGAAGCTCCTGAAGAGGTTCTGGGGATTCTGCAAACGCTTGTCCGTCATCAAAACGCTCCCTCAAAATTCCCGCATTCCAGAAGGCCTCAAAAGCAAAATACAAATTTGCATTCTACATCTGAATCATCCGCGCCCGCAAAATTCAGATATCCATTTTTATTGAGAATATTAATCAAATTAACCCGCAGGTTTTTAGATGTCCGTGAGGAACAGCGCTTTTTACTGGATAAGGTTCTGTATCAAATCAGATTGTCCCTGCTCGCCTTGGGTCGCTGTAGCGGGCTGCATGAAAAAATTTTATTTTTAAATAAATCCGAAATTCAACAGCTGCTTGGCGGCACCGTGCCTGATAACACGGTTAGGAAGTTGGCCATTGAACGACATCATCACTTTCTTAAGCCCTTTGATGTCAGCACATTCTATGTTGATGGACGGCCTGAAAATGAGTTTCAAATGCATGGGGAGGTCTTGCAGGGAATCGGTACCAGCCCGGGTGCAGCATCCGGGCGCGCCCGAATTGTGACCGATCCGACCCGGATGCGTATAAACTCGGGTGAGATTCTGATTGCTGAAAATACAGATCCTGGGTGGACGCCCATCTTAAGCACCTTAGATGGAATGGTCATTGAAGAAGGCGGATTGCTCAACCATTGCTCAATTGTGGCCCGCGAACTGCGTATTCCAGCCGTTGTGGGCATTCGCCAGGCAACGCAGATAATACCCGATGGGGCTAAGATAACCATCGATGGCAGCATGGGATTGGTACGGATTGAAGAGGATTAGAAGTGGTTATTGGTTACTTGAAGCCATTGCAAAACCTCTTTTCCGCACAAAATTTTCTAAAAAAATCTTATATCTTTCCAAGCTGAACGGGTAAGCCCTTCAACATCTTCCCAATTGCCGCTTTCAATCCACTCGGCAACCATGCGGGCTACATCAGGGTAGCGCTTGGACGTACCGTTTGGAGCTTTTAAAAATTGCTCAACCGCATTCTGACTTAATTTTGTCATCACCCTTCCCAATTGCAGCTCAGAGATTACATGCGCATTGGAGGCTTGCTCCATTTGTCCGGCCAATGGCTTTATCAAAAGCTTTTTTCCCAGGGATAACGCTTCGCTGAGCAATTCAAAGCCTGCATTGCTGATTACGCCGTTGCAGCTTTTCAGGTCTTTTAAAAAGCCGTTACGCGAAAAAGGCCGCCACTGCAGGTTGGCATCATCTTTTGCTGAAGACACGTTACAATAAATAAAAAACTGGTAAGCTGCAATCGGTTTGAGCAAAGATTCGATATCTGCGACCGTTTCAAAGGGCAGATAAACAAGTACCTTGTCCAGCTGAATTTGTGAGTCGTTTTTCAGGTGCGCCGGAATGATCGGGGGCAGTATGGGTTTGTCGAAATGGTGCCAGTGAAGGCCGACGGCATAATCAGTGGGTGCAAAATTTTTAACCACCCACATTGAAAATGGATCTGCCTTTTTAACCGGCACATCATACAGAAAGGCATACTGGTGACCAACACCGATGGAAGGTAGCTTGTTACGACGGGCAATCCGGGCGGCAACCGGTTCAAAATCGGTAACAACCAAATCAAATCCGGAAGCATCGTAACTAAAAATGTCGCGATAAAACTGAAATAAATTTAACTGCAACGCTGTAGCCACGATCCGGACTTTTCCGCGCCGGCTAATAAAAGTCAGCCCTCGAAATGTATCATAGGGCTCGAATGCCTCCATATCCCAGAGATGCGACGGATCACGTCCGGTCAAAATTACCCGAACTTCGTGACCCAAGTCCTTGAGATGGCGAATTACTTCCCGGGAGCGACTGATGTGACCGTTGCCCGTGGCCTGCACACCATATAAAATCTTCATTCAATTTATCTCCAGGCAATTAACCAAAAATGACGATTCCAGCTAATGCGCAAACTACACCGATTGCCAGACCGGCAAGAATATCTGTCGGGTAGTGAACGCCAAGATAGATTCGAGAGACACCCACCAGAAAGGCCCATCCGCAAACGGGTAACTGTAAAGCCGGAAAAAAATGGCTGATTAACACAGCCATCACAAAGGCCGCGGCGGTATGACCGGAAGGAAAACTAAACTGATCACTGGGGGATATCCGCTGATGCACGCCGGATAACACCACAAAGGGACGATTGCGTTTGATTTTTTGCTTTAAAATTTTATAAAGCGGAAGCTCAAGTGCAAAGGCCATCAACGCGCACAGAAAAAAAGCCCCGGCGACCTGAGGCTTGATGAAATAGAGGATCAGCGGTATTGCTGGGTAGTAATAGCCGTTACCGCTATGGGAAATCCAGGGCATGACAGCTGAGATCAGTCTTTTGCCATGCAGGCCAAAAATGGTATTTAAAAAGACCACATCCCAGTGTGTAACACTATCGACGAAAGTTCTCATAGCCTATTAGAGCTAAATACACTAATATAAGGCCGTTAGGCTTATATTAGGCTTTAGTTTGTTTTTTGCTAAAAATTACAAACCGCTCTTGATCACCAGGTCCGTAATCGGCCCGCGAGACTTCTCTCCCTTTAAAACCAGATGAGAATAGATTTTACTGCCTTTAAATTTCTTAACCACCCAGTTAAGGCCGTTGTTTTCCTGGTTTAAATACGGGTTGTCCACCTGATGAATATCACCCAGGCAAATGCACTTGACGCCATCACTCATTCTAGACAACAGTGCACGGCATTCGGATCTAGACATATTTTGCATCTCGTCGATGATCACGACTGCATTTTCAATGTTCATGCCCCGAATAAAGGCCAGGGGCAAGACCTCAAAATACTTGGCATTGAATTGGGGCGGGTAGCATACAGTATCGCTGAAAATTTTGTTGGCCGGGCGCAAATGATGTAACTTGATCATCAAATCTGAAATATAACGAGTATAGGGCTCCATCTTTTCTTCGATCTTTCCTGGCAGATACCCCAGTTTCTGGCCAATTTCAATCATGGGTTTGATGACATAAACTTTATCATAGCGCTTTTTTTGCAGCACCAGATAAAGCGCTGCAGCTAAAGCCAGAAAGCTTTTGCCATAGCCCGCATCACTTTGGATGGAGAGAATATGGATGTCGTCATTGACCATCAACTCCAGCGCCAGATTCTGGAAAAGCGTGCGTGGCATGAC
>JASFJF010000086.1:0-11841 GCA_050122255.1 Desulfobacterales bacterium | reverse complement strand
GATGCCGGCCAGATAGGCTTCGTTGCTCATGTCGTAAACAGCAGCGCGCACGGCGCCTTCGGGTGCGATGATCACCGGGCGTTCGTGCAGCCGGCAGTCCACCGCCCTTTCCACTGCCACGGCAAAATCGGCGATATTTAAATGGATAATCGATCGATTCATCTTTTCATCAAGGAACGATTTGCAAAAAGTTCAACCTGCGTGAATGAAAGATTCATTCACCTAATAAATTTTTGTTAAATTCGAAGCACGAAGCACGAAATCCGAAACAAACTCGAAATTCTAAATCCGAATTTTCAAAAAGTTTTGAGTTTTGGTCATTTGAGATTTGAATTTGTTTCGACCCATTTTATAAAATCAGGCGATATTCGGAGTTCGAGTTTATGTTGCTTTACCAAATGCCCCTTGCGTTCTCAGTTTCTCAATTTTTGAAACAGGCATGCTGGGCTACAACAACCCGCGCTCGATCAGCTGGCTGATGAGTCGTCGGGCATTTTTAGGTGCCTGGGCGCGGACATGGTTGTTGAAAAAAATGGTCCCGCTGCCGGCCTGCCGGGCCATCGGTGCGATGATCCTGTCGGCCCATTCCTGCAGCTCTTGATCACTGTAGTCGTAGTCAAACTGCATTTGCATGCTGCCCGAGCGCCAGCCCCTGGCGTTGCGGCCGTGAAACCGAATGTAAAAAAGCTCCGGATTGGTGACCACGTCGAGTCGCGGGAACAGGCCCGGCAGGGCCGGTTCATCTACGGCCACCAGGGTGGTGCGGCGGCGCTCCAGTTCGGCGAACACCCGGTCCATGGCCCATGAGGCATGGCGAAATTCCACCGCCAGGGGCAATCCGGCCAGTTCGTCAAGCAGGGCGGCCAGGTAGCGGCGATGTTGCGGCGTCCGGGAAAAGCTCGGGGGAAACTGCAGCAAAACCGCCGCCAGCTGCCGGGCTTGGACAAGCGGTGCCATGCCGTCGCGGTATTGAGAAGCCTGGCCCCGCCATTGGTTGGGGTCCACCTCGTGGGTTAGAGTGCGGGTCAGCTTGGCGGTAAAGCGAAAACCGGGCGGTGCCTGCTGGCGCATGCGCTCGATGGCGGCGGCTTTCGGCATCTGATACCAGGTGAAGTTCAGCTCGGTGATCGGAAAGGTCCGAGCATAAAGCGGCAGCATCTGACCCGATCGGGTACCGGGCGGATAAAATCCGGCGTTGACCCATTCGGTATACGAGTAACCACTGGTACCGATCCACAGCTGGCAGTTGTGTTTTGGTGTTTCGTTGCTTAACATGGCGCATCCGACTTTTTGAGGCTACAATACAAGATTAAAAAGGTTGGCCCGTTAGCCCGTTGCCTGTTGAGCCCGTTATTTCGTCAAAAAGAGACCCGTTCTATCCAAACGGGCGGAACGGGATAACGGGCTCAACCGGATAACCGGCGCGTAGCGCCTACTTGATGCCTTCCGGGCCGCGGTGGACGCCAATGATTTTACCCTGAACCAACACCTCGTCAAAGCCGTAACGCATGGGGGCGTAGCCGGTGTTTTCCGGACGCAGCTCGATGTGGTCGTCATGTAAAAAAAAGCGTTTGACAGTGGCCTCTTCACCGTTGATCAGAGCCACGACAATCTCCCCGTTTTGGGCGTACTGACGCGGTTCGCAAATCGCCAGATCACCGTCGAGGATGCCGGCACCTTTCATCGAATCGCCTTTGACGCGCAGGGCAAAGACGTTTTGACCGCGGTAAACGGCGGCATCCAGCACGATGCTGCCGTCCCATTCCGTCTGGGCGTACATCGGCAGACCGGCCGTGACACGCCCAATAACCGGGATCTCGCGCCAGCGCTGCGAGGCCACTGTCTGGCGAGTGCGATTTAGCAGGTAAACGTTGCGGCTGTAGCGCCTCTCGCGTTTAACGTAGCCTTTTTCTTCCAGGGCGCGAAGGGTCTGGGCGATAGCGGCATGACTGACGCCCAGATCCGCAGCGGCCTGGCGCAGGCTGGGGCACAGACCGCTTTTGGCGATCTCGCGCTCAAGATAATCCAGAACACGCTGCTGTTTGGGTGTCAACTGGGACTGCATAGAACCTCCGATTTTATGCTTTAATTAACCACAGACCCACACAGACTCACACGGACCTTTTGTTCGGCCGACGCCCCGCGATAAGGCACAGCCTTCCGCGTGACAAGTTGGCCGAACAAAAACGGTCATCCCGCTTCGCGGGATAAAAATTCGTGCTAACCTGTGGCGGATTACAATGTAAAAAAAGGTTATCTTACATCTAATCTTGTTAATGATTTACTGTATTGCCCTTAGGGCATACAGTTTTTTTTCGGGCAGCGTCGCCCGAGGAAAAGATATTGTCTGTGTACGTCTGTGTGGGTCTGTGGCTGATTTTACTAAATGTAAATATAAATGTAAATATAAATGTAAACATTTTAGCTGTCAAGATGAAAAATCGAAAAATGGGTTTTCCAGGCTTGCAGGCAGATCAGATGAGCAATCGGGACAGGCGCCGCTCGCCGAAGCGCATCGGCACGAAAATGGCCAGCAGACTGAAGATCAAGACCAGGCTGAAGGAGCCGACAATCCATATCCAGGTTGACAGGCTGATGAATTCATTGCGGATACTGGCCAGAAAGAGATTGTACACCGGACCGGCCTCGATGAGCACCACCAGCCCAATGTATCCGGCGCAGGCGATCATAAAAACCAGTCCACCGAAACTGGTTATGGTCTGGGTCGGATTTTCAGCCTTAAAATCCGGATAGGCCGCCCCCAGGCCGATGCCGATCGCCACGATACCGGGGACAACAAAAAAAACCGTGAGGGTCGAAAGGATCATCATAAACGGCGTGACCTGTAGCAAGATGTTGGTTGCCGTAATCAGGATCTCGGTCAGGATCAGCAGCGGCAGATAATAGATGAAAAATTTAATCCATAAAAACGTGCGGATGGATAGCGGGGATGTTTTAACCAGCCAGAAGGCTTCTCTTTCCATGCTGACCGCCGGATAGGCAAATCGGGCCGTTACGGCTGTCAGAACGAACAGCGCCAGCCCCATGTTTAGAAATGAGAATAAATTTTGCAGGTACTCGGTTTTAATCGGCGATTTTTCAAGCGGCAGAACCTTGAAATTATAAACGTAAATCACCACCAAGGCAACGATCAGAAAGATTTGCGTCCATTGGGTCTGGTCGCGCAAAAAAGTTTTTATTTCCTTGACCGTAAAGGATTTTATCGGGCCCGGCAGGAACTTAAAAATGCGATCGCCGATGATGTTGCTTTTGATCAGACGGGCCGGGACATTCTGTGTTTTAGAAAATCCTTTATAGTAAATGGCGTCTGCGAGAAAGACCAGGGCAATTACGATCACACCGGCAAAACTCAGCGACAGGGCCGTGAAAAATAGACTGTTTCCGACTGCGCCGGCAAGAGCGGAGCGGATGCTGTCATATATCCAGCTACTTGGCAAAAACGGCGATGACGGGGTTTGCAGCGAGGAAATATAGACCATTACGGTGTCAAAAACTTCCGGGTCAACCAGCAGCTCCGGCTGTGAGAGGCGGATGGCCAGATATATGACCACAAAAGAAAGAATCCCCATCAGAATAAAGACGCTTTTCATGCGAGTGGCGGGGATAAATATGACCGCTGTCATCACCAGCACAGTGCTGATGGCCGATGCAATTATGGCCAGACACAACATCGCAATCATGGTGTTCAGGTAGTAAAAAAGACCGCTTTGATAGACAATACCATATGAGATGAGCACCGGCATGGTATAAATGATGACCATCCAGGCACTATCAACGGTGCTGTCGATCCAGCGCGTGATGAAAATCTTATAGCTCGAAACCGGCAGGGAATGAACCAGCATCAGGTCGCGGGACAGATACAGCTTGGAAAGAGACGTCAGGATGCTGCTAAACAAAAGCAGGGCAAAAGACACCACCAGCATCATGGATAATAATTTGTAGCCCAGAATGTCGCCGATATCCTCAATACCTTTAAAATAGACCAATACTCGCCAGGAAACAGCGAAAATACCGCACCAGAAAAGCAAGCCGAAAGTGCCAAGCAAAAAAATGCGTGCATTGCCCTTGCCGTTTGCCTTTGAAAAACCGCGATTTTTGATGGGCCAGATTCGGGGTTTAAACAGGGTCAGAACGTCGTTCATTTTAGATAACGTTATTGGTTAAGTTCAAAAACACCTGCTCCAGGTCGGCCTCGCTGATACCGGCCGCGCGTTGCAATTCCTGGGTAGTGCCGGTGGCAATTAAACGGCCTTTGTTAATCACGCCGATCCGATCACAGGTGTCCTGGGCCACCTTGAGCGTATGGGTCGACATGAAGACGGACACTCCTTTGCCGGCCAGTTTTCGGAAAAGTGCTTTGACCATTATAATGGCCGCCGGGTCAAGTCCAACCATGGGTTCATCTACGATAATCACCTCCGGGTCGTGCAGCAGGGCAGCCGACATGATTAGACGCTGCTTCATGCCATGGGAATAGGATTCGATCAGCTCGTCCGCCCAGTCTGCCAATGAAAAGTCTTTGAGAATCTCATAGGCACTTGTCTGAAAGGTTTCTTCGGGAACCCCGTAAAGGTCAGCGGTGAATTTTAAAAATTCGATGCCAGTGAGCTTTTCGTAGAGGTAGGGCCGATCCGGAATAAAGCCAATTTTACTTTTTGCTTTTTCAGGAGCATCCTGCATGTTGATGCCGGATATGAATACCTGGCCGTTGGTCGGCTCCAGAATGCCACTCATCATTTTAATGGTTGTGGTTTTACCGGCGCCATTGGGGCCGATAAATCCGAACACCTCACCTTTTTTAACCTGCAGGTTCAGATCATTGACGGCCTTAAAATCACCATATTTTTTTGTCAGGTCTTTTAGTTGAATCATATTTCAGGTTGGCCGGTAAAGCCCGTTGAGCCGGTTTTGGCCGTCTAAATTGAAAAATTGCCAAATGTTGTTCTTTTACCGGCAAACGGGTTCGGCAGATGAACATTGAATATTATAAGACCATTTTAAGCATATCATACCAGACCATGGAACTGAATTTTTATCATATGTCGGTTCTTTTTTTGTAACGACGACGGACCACGGACAGCGGACAATGGCCTAATTCAAGACGGTTATCTGAATGTTACCGATCACCCCCATGATATCCAGTTGCCGTTCAGGCGAGCCGGTTGCCAAGCGCAGATGGCTGACATCAGCCGGCAGTTGGCCGAAAACCGGATCGACCGTGATCCACTGGCCCAGATACATGAGGTTCCAGGCATGATAGTAGAAGCGGCCCTTCAGGTACACCAGGCCGGCCTCGATGCGGGTGGGGATACCGGCCGCCCGGCCCAGCGCGGCAAGCAGAACCGCGTGCTCATTACAATCACCGACTTTGTTTTCAAGGGTAGAAAGTGCATCGGGCAGCGATAGAACCGGCCGCTTCTCAATATGGGTATAGACCCAGTTCATCAATTTTTCGGCTCGGGTCAACGGATCGGCGGCGGAATCGTTCTTTAAAATGTCCTGGACTAAATCCCGAATTTTTTTGTGGTCGGATTGAATGAACGGCCCCGGTCTTAAAAATACTTTTTGAAAAGCTGTCAGATCTTCAATTTTAAGCTCTGAGGCCAGATGGCTCAGTGTTTCCTTTTTTACCGTCAGCACCTGCTTTTTCAAAGATTGTCTGCCTCCGTGCAGCTGCAACTTTTCGAACGGTATTCCCTCGAGCCTTACCCGCAAGACCTTGAGAGTATCCGCATTTTCAAGCTGGACATTAGAGGCCACCGAGGCAAACGTTGTCAGGTCCTGGCTCGACTGAAGGGATAGCCCGTTAAGGGCATCCGTGCGGTCGGTCTTTATCAAGCTGATACCCAGCAATCCTTTTTCCTTGATGACATCTCCGTCTTTACCAATCCAGGCCAACTGCGAGACGCCCTTGAAATTTAGAGAAATTTTCGTAGCCGATTGATCGATGCCCCCGATCTCAATGCGTTCCGGACCGATTACATCCACAATGACATCAACCCGCCCCATGGAGGCCGGATCGAAAATTTTAAACGCGTATTTGTCACCGGCTTGCAGTTTGGTGGCGGCTATTGCATCCATGATACCGTTCATTAAATAAATTTTTTCTTTAAGCGGGATTTCCAGCTCACGACTCGCACCGGCGCTCTGGGTTGTCACCCGCAGGTGATTTCCGTCAACCTGACCCTCAACGGAAAAGCGGAACCGGCCCGAGCTGATTTCGAAATCAACTGCCTGCAGCGTAAAATCTGGATTTAGACGGCTTTTGGTGTTCAGGCTGATATTCTGGATCATCCCCATGGTATTAATGCGCATATGCACGGTTTCGGTTAACCGGTATCCGGTCGGTTCCATATCAAAACGGGTATGGGAAAAACCGATTTTGCGCTCATCCTGGAAGATGTTCATCCAGGTGTTGCGCTCAGAAACCGTGTCGATCGAGGCCACAGAAAGCGATCGCGGCCGGAAGAAAATTTTCTCCAGTATGCCCAAACGAATGCTGAAAAGGACGGCAAATGTCAGCAGAAATATGCTGCCGGCGAGCCAGAATGCTTTTGATTTATGCACGATCATGTCTAAAATTTTAATGAATGACTGTTGGTCTGTCAAATCGAAGCGGGTACTTGATTCTCCATTTTGCCATGGAAACTGCCGGCGGTTCATGATATGGGCTGATAGTCCATCGTTGCGCCGCAGGAAAGAATCAATGGTATCCGAAAACAACATTACCGGTTTGCCCCTGGCCAATTACGACTCCGATCGCAAAGGTATATTTATTCATAAGAATGAGCTCGCTGACAGCAGCTTTAAGTTGGGTGACCGTTTTGCGATTAAATTCGGCAAGCAGGACCTTTTTGCCATCACCATTGTTAAAGACGATCAGGGTGATATTGTCTATGACAAAAACGGGATTTTTATCAAACGAACCCGAAGGATAGACATATTGTTAGGCGGACTTTATGACGATTATGCGCTTTACATTGAGTCCGATGGCCCGGGTACCATAAAAGTAAGGCCACTGGAAGCGGTGATCAAAAACAATTACATGTAGTCAGAAACCTTTAAACAACAAGCAACATCTCGTCCAACAGGATGAACATCTTAAAACATGATTTCTATGTGCGCGACACCCGGGTCGTCGCCCGCGAACTGCTGGGGAAAAAGCTTGTCCGAAAGTACAAAGGCCATTTATTGAGCGGCCTGATTTGCGAGACTGAAGCCTACTTGGGCGCATCCGACAGCGCATGTCATGCGTTCAGGCGCAAAACAGAGCGCAATGCGGTCATGTTTGGGCGGGCCGGCGTGGCCTATGTGTATCTTGTTTACGGGATGCATTATTTGCTGAACGCTGTAACCGAGAAAGAAGAAAACCCCTGCGCCGTGCTCATCCGGTCGCTGGTGCCTCTTGATGGCTTAAAATTGATGCAGCACCGCCGGGGCCGAAGCGGCAAAGACCTCACAAACGGCCCGGCTAAGTTATGTCAGGCAATGGCGATTGATAAAGCCATAAATGGTCTGGACCTTACCGCCGGCCGCAAACTCTGGGTCGAAGAGCAGATGACGATAGCGCAGCGTTTTGTTAAAGCAGGCCCGCGTATCGGAATTGATTATGCCAAACCGGCCGACAGACGTGCCGCGCTGCGATTCAGGGTCGATGAGATCTATATGCGGGACACGATGTGAACAAATAATCACGTATCTGCATTACATCAAAAAGCTAATTTAGATTGGCCCGTTGAGCCGGTTGAGCCCGTTTGGCCCGTTAAAAAGTGATTATGCCTTTTCAACCGGCCCAACGGGCCAACCGAATCTGACGAAGGAGGAAGGAAGATGGCACAGGATCCCAAAATAGGCTATGCTGTCAAGGCGACTATTAGCAGTGTAAAAGGGGAATGTAGCGCGGGGCATAAACCGGGCGAAAGCTTTTACATTAGCTGCCATGACCCGGCGGGTTTATGTGGCTGGTTTTACCACGATATTTTCCCCAGCCTGCAGACATTTCAATTCGGCGGTGCTTTGCCATGGTGGCAGGGCGATACCATTCAATTGCAGTGTCCGGATCCCATCAACCTTGTCGGCATCCAACTGGAGCGTTTTAAAAGAGGCTGATGCGCAAAATTCTATCCGCATATGCGGTTTCAGGCAGTTGGAAAGCACGAGGCTCGATTCGAATTTCGGACGAATAACAGGGATAAAAATGGCGAGGATCGTTTACGGCGTATCCGGCGAGGGATCAGGCCATTCTTCCAGATCCCGCGAGATGCTCACCCATCTGCAGTCTGCAGGACATGCAGTCAAGGTTGTCAGCTATGATCGCGGCTATGCCAACCTCAAAGATGATTTTGATGTGTTCGAGACCGAGGGGCTGCACATTGCCAGCCTGGATAACCGGGTTTCAAAGGTAAAAACATTTACCGGCAACCTGAAACGATTGCCCGAAGGGCACAAAAGGCTTCAGTCGCTGCGGAAATCTATTTTTAAACAATTTAGACCCGATTGCGTCATAACTGATTTTGAGCCCATGACCGCCTATTTGGCCAACCACTATGACTTGCCGCTCATCACCATCGACAACCAGCACCGCCTGCGGTATATGTCCTATCCCTGTCCGGCTCGCCTGCAGGCCGAGCGCAAAATGACAAAGACCATCATCCGGGCCATGGTGCCGCGACCGGATGTGTCACTGGTGACCACTTTCTACTACGGTGACCCCCAGAATAATCGCACTTTTTTCTTTCCGCCGATTTTGCGGCAAGAAGTCCTATCCCTTCAACCCTCATTCGGCGACCATATTTTAGTCTATCTAACCAGTGGGTTTGAATCCTTCTTGAGACGATTAAACGCTTTCTCCCGAGAATCCTTTATCGTATACGGTGCTGAAAAAGAGGGCACATGCAAAAATTTAAATTATAAAGCATTCAGCAAAGACGGCTTTTTGAATGATTTGGCATCCTGCAAAGCGGTTATGGCAACTGCCGGTTTTACGCTCATGACCGAATCCTTTTACCTGCGCAAACCCTACTTGGCGCTGCCCATGCGAGGTCAGTTTGAACAGGAAATAAACGGATTTTTACTGGCGCGCCTAAAATACGGCGTCAACATACGACGCCCGACCTCGGAAGCCATCGGGCATTTTCTGTATCGGATACCGGATTTTGCTGAAAACCTGAAAGGATACAAAGCCCGGGGCAATGCGGCCATTAAAAAAAAGCTCTCCGAGCTCCTGGCTGATGATGGTGCGCTTGCCAGAGACTTTCACACCAAAAGGATGCGTCTGATTCCCTGAACCGGCAGTCCAAGACCTTAGTGTTCAGTATCGATGACGCAACGAAAGGAAGGCAATGGTGTTCAATAAATTCAGGTCCCTGTTGGTGACAGGGGCCCTTATTTTTGGGATGGTGTCGATGGCAGGTTGTGCCACACCGGTCAAGGTCAAATCAACCGCAGCCATTACACCGCCGCCGGCTGAAATCGCTTCATCAGCTGGCTGGTGGTATGCCAGCTTCCGCATGCAATGGCTGGAAAAACAACCGGTCGAATGGTACTGGGATTTGTTGATTGCGGACAAAATCATCGCGCCGGTTTTAGTACAATACAAAGAAGACATTGATCTTTGGCGATTTCATCGTCGCGCCGTCCGCGATGAGACCGGTCATCAGTTTAGCTTCATTTTTTATGCATCTGCCCAAACGGCCTATCAGGTGTTTACGACGATACGAGCAAATGAATTGCTGGCGGAGATGATCATCACAGGTGTTGTTGTCCAAGAGCGCTATGATGAGCCGAGTCAGATCATCCGGCCCCGGGTTGAAGATACCAGCGACGCCAGATGGCCCGCATCTATCCAAAGGAGCTGGCCCTATTATATCATGGGGGTCAGCCAGACGTGGCTGAACCTGATCAACGAGACGTCGGCAGAAATGCCAAAATCTTACAGCCCGCTATCACTTCAGGAAAATGAACAGCAATACAAAAAAATAGATGCGGCCATTGGTGACCTCTGGGAGCAGAACGGACAACACGCTTTTCTGCATCACCTGGGCGGCCTGTTTGGCTATAAACCGATCCTTTTTCGCGAAAAACGGATGTTGAAATTTTAACCCTGCTGAAAGGAAGCGCCATGAATTTTATCTCCGCTAAAAAAATCTACACCGGCAAAAAAATCGTTTCGAATGCCCATCTCATATTTAATGGTAAAAATATCGCTGCTGTTTCACAAACAAAAAAGGGTCGCTGCCTGGGAGAATTTGAGGTGCTCACCCCCGCCTTTGTCGATCCGCATAGCCATATCGGCATGGAGCGGGCCGGCGAGCCCAATACCGAAGGAGAGGCCAACGAGCATCGGGATTCCATTCTGACGCTGACCGATGCACTGGATTCAATTCAAATGGATGACAAGGCACTCAAAGATGCAGTCCAAATGGGCGTGTTGTATTCGTGTGTGTTGCCCGGCAGCGGCAACATTATCGGCGGACTTTCAGCGGTCATTCGCAATTATGCCGGTTCGAGCACAGACGCTCTGATCAGTCGCGCCGGATTAAAAGCGGCCTTTGGATTTAACCCTATAAAAACAAACGCCTGGAAAGGCAAGCGGCCGACAACCCGCATGGGCGCCATTGCCATGTTGCGCGGCCGTCTGGATGAGGTGCGTCAAAAAATACGACGGTACAACAGAGCCAGGGGCAGCAAAAAGCAAGACATTGTCTTTTCAGCCGAAGACAGGGTATTGCAGGATCTACTGGGACGTAAACTGCGCCTGCGCGCCCATGTTCATAAGACAGATGATATCGCTGCGCTTTTGCGCCTGATCGATGAATTTAAAATCAATGTTACCGTCGATCATGCCGGTGATGTCCACTCGCCAGACATTTTTCGTGAATTGAAAAAGCGCAAAATTCCTGTCGTTTATGGTCCGATTGATTCTTTCGCATACAAGGTCGAATTAAAGCACGAGGACTGGCGTAATGTCAGGCATCTGCTGTCATCTGGTGTGGAATTTGGTCTGATGAGCGATCATCCGGTAACCCTGGCGCGCCAGCTATTGCTGCAAACGCGCTGGTTCATACGTGCCGGTTTGTCCCGTCAACAGGCGGTTGAATTAATAACCCGCCGCAATGCCCAGCTTTGCCGGATTGATGACAAAATCGGCACTCTGGCCAGGGGCAAATGGGCCTCGTTTGTCTGCTGGAACGGCGATCCGTTTGATCTGACCTGCTATCCGGTGGCGGTTTACGGGGAAGGGAGGCTTCTATATTCAGCGTCTTCTTAACGCGCAAAAGGTAATTCTAAGATAGTTTTCAGGCTTCGATCGCCAGGTTCTGGGTTCAAAGGTTCCGGGTTAAGAAATCTTAGAACTTTAGCCCATTTTTTAGCTGTTTTCGAAACCTTGGACCTCTGAACGCTGAACCTTTGATATATTGTAAACCCATTTAAGCACTTAAGCGTCTTAAATTACGGTCATCCAACTGACAAACAAAGAAATTGAGGATGGCAAAACATGAAAGACGCGTGGCCCTGTTGACCGTCGCCAACAGGGGTATTGGATCAGTCTTGCAAATACCATTTCGATGGATATAATAGTTTAATACTACACACATCTGACCTGTTTAAGGTGTCTGCAAGGAGGTATGAATGATGAAACGCCACATCTTTTTAAACTTAGTCGTTATTTTTCTTTTTTTATCATCTTTTATGATCGCTTACGCGGGTGATGTGGATCCGAAACTGAAGAAAGGCTGGGAGGTTGGCAGCGAATACAACAGTCACTACGATGTGCGCGAATATGAAAAAATCAGGGCCTGGTTTATACGAGCTAAAGAG
>JASFJF010000085.1:0-11912 GCA_050122255.1 Desulfobacterales bacterium | reverse complement strand
ACCATCCTTGATTTTTTCATTTATTCACCTCCGCTAATATGTGGGAAACAAAAAAGGCCACGAAGCACAGCCCCACGCAAAACTTCATGGCCTATCGAATAAAATAAATGAATAAACCAGATTCACAAAAATGTGTCCTGCAACACCCTGCCCCATTCAATGAATTATAGCTAAAAGCAAAATTCCGGCGTTTATTACAATTCAACACCGGATTGCTTTTCCTTTTGTACAGGTTGCCAGTATTGATTGCGATCAGCGGAACGAACGACAATTTCCCGAATCTGAATCCCTTGGAGAATGCGTAGAGGCACATCAACGCCTGCTTTGCCCAGAGCCCAGACCTTTCTGTAAAAATCCGCCATCCCATGCACATCCTGTTTGCGAACGGCAAGAATGATATCACCCTTCTTGATTCCGGCCTTTTCAGAGGGACTGCCCGATGTAACGCGCTCTACAATTAGGCGCCCGTATAATTCTTGCGTCCTAACACCGAGCCAAGGTCGTGGCGGCAATTTAGAACTCCCCGAAAGCTTTAAGTTGCTAAGGATCGGTTTCAACAGATCGATGGGCACGAACATATTTGTCGGCATTACGCCCAGCTCCGCAACCGTGAGCTGGGAAAACAAATACCCAATGCCAACTAAATGGCCGTCGCTATTAACAAGAGCGGCACCGCTGAATCGGTTAATCGGAGGAGCTGTAAATATTGCATTCTCCAATAGATACTCCCATGGGCCGGCAAATTCTTCCCGTGCAACCACTGCAACCCCATTGACTGCGTTCGAGCTCCCGTAGCTTACAGCCAGAACCGGATCACCCTTCTTGACTTCTGCAGAACTGCCAAACGGCATCGGTGTCACTTGCAGTGTTGAAGTTGTCCGCAGCAGACCTAAGCCGGTATTCCGATCATAAGCAACAACTGTGGCATCGACTGTTTTGCGATCTTTGCCTACTATTTTAACCGTTTCAGCCTCGATCGTCTGGAAACCGATGGTGAGTACATGTCCACTTTTATCAATGACAACTCCACTGGCCACCCGATTTGTTCCAAATCTTTCTGCTGTGCGGGCATTTTTCGATACCGAGATTCGCACCTCAACAACAGCATCCAGGGATCTATTTGCTTCTTCTTCCGCATGGGCCGTAAGTGAAAAGGTGGCTAGCATAATGATAAAAATATTGAAGTGTTTTTTTTTCATAAAACCACCTCTTTCGTTGCCAATTGTCAGGCGAGGAAGGCTGCCTCATAACTTATTGTAAAATCATCTCCGTCCGGCAACAAACAACTATCACCTCAATTAGACAAATAGCGTCCTTGTCTCGCGCATCAATTGCCCTATCGGTAATTTTCGCGGACATGACCTTTCTGCTTCGCTGAAGTCCAATTGAGTCAAAAGCTGTTGTGTCCGAGCGGGAATACTTTCGAAGGTGGATCGTGCCAATCCATGATCCTGGTAGGAATGAAAGTACATGAGACAGCGCATGACATCGCCAATTGGCACCCTTTCGGGCAGCACTTCTGAGCAGAGACGCTCGCATCCTGCACAGTAATCGCCACTGGTTTCTCTGGCAAACTGGGCCAATAGATTTTGATCTGACTTTGATAGGTGGTTTTGTTCTGCTGCCGCCGCCGCATTTGCAGCCATAATGGTCAGATTTGGCATTTGTGAACAGATGCTGGCGATGCGCTCATCCTGCCATACAGCCATGAGTTTTGCCTGATAGTCTGAAAATCCTTTCTGAATAAATCGGCCTGCCATTTTGATCTCGGACTCGCTATCGCTTTTGACCGGACCACCGCCCTGGGTTTTCATTGCCGTAAGGCCGATACCGGCTCGATAGCAAGCTTCAACAGCATCTTTCATGCGGGGTTCATGCATTAGGCGATAATTGTAAGTAAACATGATACCATCTACCCACGGAAGTTTGGCGGCACCCTCAAGGCACTCTTCCATGTTGGAATGAGTGCTAAAGCCGAATAACTTGATCTTGCCGGCCTTTTTCATTTTTCGGGCCCAAGATTCAAGACTGGGTTCCATTTCACCGATGCCACGGATTCCATGGACGAAGAATAGGTCCACGTAATCTGTGTGCAGCCTTTTCAAACACGCTTCCAGCCGGGGAGTAAAGTCGCCACCCCTTCTTGTGGAAAGTTTGGTCACCAGAAAAACGTGTTCGCGGGTATGGGGATTGCGGGCGAACCAGCGGCCAATGCCCTCCTCACTGCGGCCCCTTCCATAGCCTTCGGCTGTATCCCAATAGTTGATCCCCCAGTCGAGCGCCTTTGCAAGCGCCAACCGATTGTTAAGGATGTCGAACATTCCACCCAGTGAGAGAGTTGAGACCATTGTGTCCGAGCGGCCAAAGGATCTGCGCGGAACAGGTGCCTTTGGAATGGTAACCCGGGCAAAAGCCTGACTGGGCCGCCAGAGACAGGATTCTCCTATTGTGGCCCCGATTCCGATGGCTGCTGTTTTTTTGAAAAAGTCGCGGCGATTGAGTTTTCCGTCTTTATTTCTACTGGATGGCATGCTTCACCTCTCCTACGATTCAGGGCGGATTAATTCGTTTCGGCGGTCGAACCCGGCCGGCGACCTGTGCTGAGATCGAAAACCGGCTGGAATTTGTATTGATTCATGATTATATGTTCCGGGGACTCCAAGCTGATATTTCCTTTCTCTATAAAGAAACGAATCTCAGCTTTAACTTTAAGGCCTTGGCGAATGGCACGCTTGAGCATCGTTTGGGTTTTTCCATAATAACCTTCGGCTTTTCTCCCATGATATGCGCGCCTGGCGGCAAACCACTCTGCGGCGCTTTCATGGGGCAGTACCACAAAAACCCAATACGCTGTGCGCTCAGGTGAAACAGCCTCCAGAAACAATGAATATTCAACGGTCGTTCCTTCTGTCGATGCCCGCTCGAGGCGTTTTAATTCCATATCCTCGATTAGCCATGTTGTTTTGCTGTCGATCGCGCTAACGAAGTCCTGCACCGGTCCGAAAACGTAACCTGGATTCCTTTCCCGGGCAACGAAATATCCCTCTAATAACCAGATGGGAGGATCATAGGGTAGCAGTCCGTTTTGTTGTCTGAACGACTGGGCAAAATCTTCAGCATTCGTCGAAGGATTGATCGACAAGCTGGTCATTATGATTATTGTTGCCGCCAGCGACCAACTTTTTACCCTTTGCAACATAATCCCATCCCTCTATTTCAAGAGTTGATTTTGTATCTGAGTCTGCATATATCACGATAAGGTATATGCTTTAAAGCGATATATTTCGATTCAAGATCACTTTTTTCAGCTAAATGATTTTTTATTGCATTTTTGCCTCTTGCGGGTGTCATCGGGAGCTCATACAGGCGCACACCAATCGCTTCGTAAACCGCATTGGCGATGACAGCACCCATCTGTAATTTGACGCCATTTGGGTTGATGACTTCGCCCGTATTCTGCGCGCATACAACCCTTTGTACCGCAATTTCTCCGGCTGTCTCATCGACATTGACCGCTGCCACTTTAATCTTGCTCAGCACTTTTGGGGCGACGTCCGGATATTGGTGGAGTGCGACAATCAAGTCCTCTTCCCGTATGAGGTTAATACCATCGGTTTTTTTAGCAGGCTCCAGGTTTTTATTTTTTTTTTGGATGGCATCATGAGCCGGCGGGGGCAAAATTGCAGCAAACAGCATGTCAGGTGTCCGGAGGTCTTCTGAAGAACGCGCCTCACCGGTCACTTTTTGACGAGCGTCCAAGCGACCGGCGGCGAAATGTATGAAACCAAACAATTGATTGATTTTACTTATTTAGCGTATCGGCAAGGAATCCCGTAAAACGGTCCCAGGATTTCTTGTCAGCTGTTTCCTGATAGCGGTTCCCTCCAAAAACGGTAAATGCATGTTGAGCCCCACCGTATGTAATCATCTCATGGGCAACGCCGGCCGATTCCAGTTCCTTGGCCAGATCAGCGAACTGGTCCATGGTAATAGCTGTATCGGCAGAACCATGCATAACCAAAATTTTCCCGCGGGTTTTGCTGTAGTTTTGCCCCTCCGGTGTCTTGAGGCCGCCGTGAAAAGTGGCAAAGCCTTTTAGATCCGCGCCAGATCTTGCCAATTCAAGCACCGCTGCACCACCGAAACAATAACCAAAAGCAACGGCATTTTCGATGTTGGCATCTTTTTTGGCAGCCGCATCCAGGGCTGCTTTCATCAGCGCCCGCATTTTCTCTCTATCGTTGTATAGCTCACCCGTATGCTGGCGTTTGTCTTTTACTTCGGTTGGTCGTATACCTGCACCAAACAAATCCAAGGCAAAAACAGCATATCCTAAATCAGCAAGCATATGGGCACGCTTGACTTCATAATCTGTCAAACCATCCCAGTCGTGAATGAGCAGAACAAAAGGTGCCCCTTTAGACGGACTGATGTAATATCCCTCGTATGGCTGACCATTGACCTGGTAGGCTACGGTAGCGCCGGTCGCGCCGAAGGCACTGGTTGAGACCAATATAAGTGTAAAGATATATAAAAAGTAGCGCATCGTAAGATCCTCCTTTATCGTTCAACCGATTGTTATCTTATTCAAAAATAATTTATTCCGGCTATATCAATTTCATGCAGCATCACCTGATAAGTATCAAAATAATGCACTCCATGCAGATAGTCCAGAGTGCCGGGTCATACATATCTTCAACTGGTAGATTGATCTTGGCCCCAGTCTACCATCCCGGCCTCATGCAGCTGTTGATCCCGATATCCGCCAACGCCCAATACTCCCGGGATGTAGGCAGTGGTATTTTGCTCAATCGGGTAATCACCGAAATTCACCACAACCCTGTCCAGCGTGCCGGCCGGTTTCACGCTATCTTTAAGCTCATACAGGTTATTATCGGTCTGCCATGATCATCGTTTCAGCGTTTGAAGGCCATAAGACGATTGAACACTTTTTTTATTGTCGGTGTCAGACGAGACCGATTGTAAGCGTCGCCGCATTGGCGAATAGCCTCAGCAGCCGTCGGATACGGGTGGATCACATTGGCCAATTTGCCAAGCCCCATGCCGGCCTGCATCGCCACGGTGATCTCGCTGATCATATCGCCGGCATGACCTCCGACAATGGTCGCCCCCAGGATCTGGTCCGTGCCTTTTTTGACGTGAATCTTCACAAATCCTTCGGTTTCACCGTCGACGATGCCGCGGTCGACATCGGCAAATTCACGCGTAAAGGTTGCAAACTCGATATTTTGCTCCTGCAGGTCTTTTTCGTAAAGCCCCACATGTGCCACTTCGGGCTCGGTGTATGTCGCCCAGGGAATGATAAAGTTTGAAAATTTGTCCCGACCAAAAAAAAGGGCATTGCGGATCACCAGGCGTGCCCCGAAGTCCGACATGTGCGTAAACTGGTACTTGCTGGCCACATCGCCCACGGCGTAAACATCCGGGTTCGTCGTTTGCATGCGGTCGTTGACCTTAACACCCATGCGCTCGTCATATTCAATGCCGGCATCCTCAAGCCCCAGTCCTTTGACGGTCGGCTTGCGGCCGGTGGCAAGCAAGAGCGCGTCAAATTCCAGCGTGCGCTCCCCATTGTCGTCTTCGATAACCATGGATACCGGCGCTTTCCCGCCCCGGCTTTGAACGCCTTTGTAATTGACATTATAAGCGAAAGTGACACCGTCTGAGCGCAGTGAATTTTCGACAATCTTGGCCGCATCCGGATCCTCCTTGGGAAGGATCTTGTCGCTGCGCGAAAACACCGTCACCTGCGTACCAAACCGCTGAAATGCCTGGGCCAGCTCAAGCCCAATAGGTCCCGCACCGATAACGCCCATGCGCGCCGGCAGCTCGGTCAGATTGAATATCGAGGCGTTGGTCAGGTACGGTGCCTGTTTGAGACCCGGGATGTTGGGAACAGCCGCCGTCCCGCCGGTGGCTACCACCGCTTTGGCAAAGTTTAGTGTTTGGCCGTTGACTTCAATCGTATTCTTACTGGTAAAGCGCCCCTTGCCGATAAAAACGTCAACCCCAAGCTTGTCAGAGTAGCGTTGGGCTGAATCGACCGGTGCAATGCTTGCGCGCAACTGTCGCATGCGTTCCATGACATAGCCAAAGTCAACCGAGACATCGCCGCTGACGTTTACGCCAAATTCGGCCACATTGCGCACAGCAGCAGCAGCTTTGGCACAGCGCAGTAATGCTTTGGAAGGCACACAGCCCACCGTCAGACAGTCGCCGCCGAGCAGATGTGCCTCGATGAGAGCCACGCGCGCGCCAACCCCCGCCGCACCCGCCGCAGAGACCAAACCGCCGGCGCCGGCACCGATCACCACCAGGTTGTAGGAAGACTTGGCTTTCGGATCCACCCAACCTTTGGGGTGCAGCAGATCCAGCAATTGGGTATTGTACTCATCCAGTGGTGATACGCCGCAAGCTTCAAGGTCAACTTGTTCAAATGAAGCCAGGTTTGGATCGCGTTTCGGAATTTCGGGCTGGAATGTCAAAATTTTTTCTTCCGTCGAAGAGAGCGGCGTTATGAAATCTGCCCAGCTGACGGCACTGCCATCGGGTTTGCGTGCCACCGTCCCGTGATCTTCGTCCGATAAGAAACGGTAAAACAAATTTTCATTCTTAAAAGCATGTTCATCCAGGACGTGATGAAACACGCCTGCGTTCAGCATCATGTTGCCGATGCGCACGGCGTCTTCTTCGTCGACGGCGATTCCCTCCTCGATGAGTTGGGCAACCGCATCGCTGCCGACAAAGCATTTCCGGTAAGTTTTTGACGGGAATCCATATTTGCGGTCTTTAATATCGAGGACAGCCCTCAGGCGCGTGGTCAGCTCTTCAAGATCGGTCCCTTCAAAGGACGCCGCTTTGTCATTTCGATTTTCATTTGTCATGCGTTTCTCCTTTTGGGTTCAATGCCAAAATGGACAATGCGCCCTCATTTTTGTGTGTTCAAATCAGCAACACCAACATTTAATGTACTATCAACGGTGCAGCATAGACAGCACAACCGCCGACAAATGACCAGAAACAGTTCTTGCTTTTGCATGGCTGAGTTTAAGCCAAGTGCACCAATCTGTCGGTTTTGATCGTCTTTTCCGGCTCACCCTACGGTCGCAGTAAAAGGGCGTGTCAATCCGGATCGCGAACCGACAGCCCCTTACTAAAGCCCAAGCTTTTATTCGGCAAGGCCACCGGTCCGCTGGAGACAAAGGTCGTCTTGCCGGACCGTAACACAAAAAAGGCGTCATCAAGGTTATCGCTGATGGCATCGATCTGCCAGTGCCAGATATCGTTGGCCTTGCCGTCGGCCGGATAGGGGCGGCCATCGCGCGGGGCCAGGTACTCCAAAAACACAATAGCCGGGCCGGCGGCCGCCCGCAGCCCGGCGACCCGCAGGCGAGCACCAAGGACATTATTCAAGGGTGCCCAATTATGTTCTCAATCAGTTTTTCTATGTTTTATTTCCAAAAGGTCTTCCACGTAAGCCCGTGCAATCTCGGCTACACTCCAGGCCTGGGCCATGCAGCCCCGCGGCGCATGCGGCCAGTCGGCGTCAAAAATTTCGGAAATAGTCCCAATTCCGGCATCTTCCAAATGAAACATAATTTCTTTAAAATATTTTTTGGCGGTTGCTTTTCCTTCCCGGCCATGAACCTTTGCCACAGCGGTTAACCAGGGGCCCAGCAGCCATGCCCACACAGTGCCCTGATGGTAGGCACTGTCACGTTCCAAGCCATTTCCACTGTAAACCGGGCGATAGTGCGGGTCGTCCGGCGCCAGACTGCGCAGTCCAAATGGTGTGTAAAGTTTATCCCTGACAGTCTCAAGTACCATTTTTGCCTGTTGCCCTTCTAAAATAGAATAAGGCAGACTCAAGGCAAATATTTGATTGGGCCGGATGCTGGTATCCCGCGTTTCACCATCTACATAGTCGTACAAATATCCGCCTTCCTCATACCAGAATTTCATTCGGAAGCGATCACTGGTATTCTCTGTTCGCTGTGCAAAGCGCTTGGCAGACGCTTTTCGGCCGACTGCATTGTAAAGCGAAGCCATTACGGCCAAGGCATTGCACCACAGGGCGTTAATTTCAACCGCTTTGCCGGTTCTGGGAGTCACAACCCAGTCACCGATTTTGGCATCCATCCAGGTCAACTGCAGACCGGGTTGACCGGCAGACAACAAACCGTCTTCAGCGACATGAATGCCGTACCGCGTACCGCGTTCATGCCAATCAACAATCTCTTCCAGAACAGGTAAAAGCTCATTTTTTACAAACCATATATCACCGGTGTATTTCAGGTATTTGAATATGGCTATGAAAAACCATAGGGTGGCATCCACGCTGTTGTACTCGGGCTCTTCACCAGCATCCGGGAAGCGATTCGGCAGCATTCCCTGGCTGACACTTTGGGCAAAGACCCGTAATATTTTTTTTGCGTCTTCAAATCGGCCGGTTACCAGCGTCAATCCGGGAAGTGCAATCATGGTGTCGCGCCCCCAGTCGGTAAACCAATGATAACCGGCGATTATCGTCTTGAAATCGCTGTTTCTCTGAACAATAAACTGATCGGCGGCCAGCCCCAAACTTTCTGTTGTCTCATCAATCACCGGCAATATTGAAATCAATTTTTGGCGACGTTCTTTTTCCAGCGCCAATAGCAAAAATGCTTCGCGACCGGTGGGATTCTGGGTTGTGGCAATCACGCCCAGTTTGTCACCGGCTTTCAACCGGCATCTGAACACACCGGGCGTAAACAGATCCTCTGTAAAATCCTGGCCGCGATCTTTTTCCGCCAGATACTCAAAATTGTAGTACCAGTCCGGCCGAGCTTCAAAGGAGGCTCCGGGTACCCATAAAAACAGATCCGGTAGTCCCTCGTAAAGACGAGCAACAAACACCTCGTTTTCAAATTCAAAGTCCGCGGTTATCTGATCATTGGCACGCGCCAAACTGTGATAATCGCGACCCGCCATAAATGGCTGCAGCTCCAAAGTAAAAGTCGGCGAGGCTTTAGATACTTCGTAGAGAATCAGGGTGGTGTTTTCTCCATTGACAGCCGCGATCGTCTTCTGCAGGCGGACGCCGGCGGCTTCGTATGTAAATACCGGAAAGAAGTTTTTTGCAAAGCGTTGAAGGTATCGATACCCTTGAGGATGAACGGCACCCGAAAAAACGTTGGTTGCCAATTCCAGCCGTTGACCTTCAAGGTCTATGGTTTCATCGAGTTTTGACAGCATGACCATGCGGCCCACTGGCGGGCGGGTAGCAGCCACCAGCAACCCGTGGTAGCGCCGGGTATGCGCGCCCGAGATGGTCGAGCTGGCCCATCCGCCCAGTCCATTGGTTTCCAGCCACTCTCGCCGAATCGCCTCGTTGAATTTCTGAGTGATGCTTTGATCAAATGAAATCGCCATAATGGTATCCTGTGTGTTGTCTTTTAATATGATTTCCATGCGGGAGCGCTGACACCCGGTTTTGAAGGGAATCCATTAACCGCCGGTTGCAAATCCCGGATACAGCGTCATTCCACCATCAATTACCAGGCTGACGCCGTTGACGTAATCGGCGTGGTCTGAGGCCAGCCAAACCGCCGCCCGGCCGATGTCCTCCGGCTCGCCGATGCGCTTATAAGGCACGAGCTCCATGAGCTTATCGTATGCTTTCTGGGTTTCCCAGGCCTCCCTGTTGATGGGGGTACGAATGGCACCCGGTGCAATGCTGTTCACACGGATCCGATAAGGGGCAACTTCCTGGGCAATGCTTTTCATCATCAGCATAACGCCGCCTTTTGAGGCCGCGTAGTTCACATGACCGGCCCAGGGTATGATTTCATGCACCGAGCTCATGCAGATAATTTTCCCAGCTGCGCAGGATACCGCCTTAACGACGCCGCGGCGCTTAAATTCACGCACCGCTTCCCGGGCACAGAGAAACTGGCCCGTCAAGTTCACATTAATTACCAGATTCCACTGATCCAGCGTGATCTCGTCAAAAGGAGCATCTTGCTGCAAGCCAGCGTTGTTGATCAGAATATCAATGGTCCCCAGCTCATCTTTCATCTTCTCAAACATAGCCGCAACCTGGTCCTCATTTGAGACGTCGGCCTGGTGGGCGTAGGCATGACTGCCGCTCCTTTCGATCTCCGCAACCACCTCTTGAGCCTGGTCTTCTCCGCGCACGTAGTTGACGACCACATCGGCCCCAGCTTTACCCAGTTCAATGGCCACCGCTTTGCCGATGCCCGAGCCGCCGCCGGTAACCAGTGCTTTTTGCCCCGTTAATATTTTCTCTGCCGGACACTTCGGCATCACCACATCCGGATAGTGTTCAACACTCATGATTGCATCTCCTTTTTTTGATCCATTTCTTCTCGTTATCCGCCGGACTGCTGAATCAACTTGGGCACCCGGCCGGTCCAACCGCTTTGATGGCTGGCTCCCAGCCCGGCACCGTTGTCGTCGTGAAAATATTCATTCTTTTGCAACATATTCATTATGACAACCGCTACATTATCATTCAGCTGCCGCGCACTTTTCTTTATTCCCGGCGAGACAGCTTTCTCTTGATATCCTCCAGCATCATATACAGAGACGGAACCAGGATCAGGATGATGGCCGATGCAAAGACGATCCCGAAACCGAGTGAAATCGCCATGGGAATCAGATATTGAGCCTGCAGGGAGGTTTCCAGCAGGATTGGCGTAAGTCCGCCGAAAGTGGTCAAGGTTGTTAACATGATCGGCCGAAAGCGGCGCAGGCCTGCTATGTGAACGGCCTCGTGCGCGCTATATTCTCCATCATTATCTGATCTGAGGCGGTTGGCGAAATCGGTCATGATAAGAGAGCTGTTAAGCACGACTCCGGCCAGTGCAACCACACCCATCAGTGAAATTAGAGAGAGGTCGAAACCCATGATGATATGCCCGATCACCGCGCCGATGACACCGAACGGAATAGCGCTCAGGACGATGAATGGCTGTAAATAGCTGCGGAACGCCACGGCCAGCAGCGTATAAATCACAATAATGGCAAGTCCGAAGTACCCCCAAAGCGCCTGGGTGGCTTTCCGCATTTCCGCATCAGAACCCTGAAAACTCCACGTCAGGCCAGGATAGTCCGCGCGCAGCCGTGGCAGAATGTCGTTATTCAGAGCATTGACGACTTGGACGATTTCCCGCTTGGGCTCGACATCCGTGGAAACAGTGACGATCCGTCGACCGTTGCGGCGATTGATCGTACTGAAAGCCTCGCTGTATTCGAACGCGGTGACCTCGAATAATGGAACTTCTGTCCCATCCGGCGTGAGGATGATATAGTCTTCCAGAAAAGAAAGATCCTCACGCTCTGATTCCGGCAGTTTGACGCGGACTTCTGTTTCATTATTGCCGCGCAGCTGACGTGTGGCCAGCGCGCCGAAAAACGCCCCGCGCAACTGATTTCCCACATCTTCGGGCGTCAGCCCTAAAGCCCGACCTTCGGGCAGCAAGCGAAAATCAATGCGCTTTTTGCCCTTGTCGTAATTATCATTGACGTCGGCTGTATTGGTAAGGTTTTCTATTTCCTGCACCAGTTGCTGGCTGGCCGCTTCCAGGACCTCGATAGTGTTATGGCTGAGATCGACGCTGATATCCTGGCGCCAGCCACCGGGCCCGCGTTCGGCTTCGAACGTAATCTGGTCCACACCCTGAATATCGCCGATCTCATCTCGCCACAGGGCAATAACATCTTTGGCAGTCATGTCGCGCTCATCCGGCGGGCGCATGACAATCTCGATATCGATGAAGTCCTGTCCGCGCACATTGGTTTTTATCCCTTCGGCCACTTCGTGCAGATTATGTTCTTCATACATACGCTTTGTCGCTTCAGTCAGCCTGAGAGCAACCTCGCCAGCTTGA
>JASFJF010000084.1:0-11991 GCA_050122255.1 Desulfobacterales bacterium | reverse complement strand
GTCCCACCAGCTCCTCTCCCTGAAAACGGATACTGCCTTCCATGATTTTACCGTTGGGTCCCAGAAAATTGACGATCCCGAAGGCAATCGTGCTCTTGCCGCATCCAGATTCACCCACCAGGCCAACCGTTTCGCCCTGTCTGACTTTAAAGGAGACACCCTGAATGGCTTCCACATCGCCTTTACGGGTTTCGTAGTTTATCTGGACATTATCGACGTCAAGGATGATATCGTTTGTCGATGCGCTGGATTCTTGCATGGGTAGTTATCTGCCTTTCATTTGGGTGGTTAACATCCCGGTCATATTTATTTTATATTTAAGGTGTCAGGTGTCAGTGTTCAGGTTTCAGATTTTGCATTTCTGACACCTGACACCAGAAACCCGATCTATACCAAATGACGACGGACCACGGACAAATGTGATACCTATTGATACCGCATCGATTCCTCCCTGAGACCATCGGCCAGCAGGTTCAAGCCGACCACCAGAGAAGCAATCGCAACCGAAGGCCACAGGGCTGCATACGGGCTGCCTTGCAGGATAAATTCACGTCCCTTGGCCACCATGCTGCCCCAGTCCGGAGACGGTGGTGGAATTCCCAGGCCCAAAAAACCCAGGGTTCCCATGGCGAAAATGGCGTAACCCACCCGTAGCATCGCATCGATAATGATGGGCCCCCGGGCGTTGGGCAGGATTTCAAAAAACATGATGTGCCATGGGTTTTCGCCCCGGGTCTCGGCCGCCCGGATGTATTCCCGTGTTCGAATATCCAGGGTAAGGCTTCGCACCAGCCGGGCAATACCGGGTGTTCCGACGATGGTGATCGCAATGACCACATTGACAGCCGAAGCGCCCAGGGCTGCCATGATGATCATATACAGCAGTATGATGGGCACCGCCATCATGGCGTCCAGCAAGCGCATGATGATTTCATCGATCCATCCGCCGTAATATCCACCGATCAGTCCGAGAGTCGCACCGGCCATCAGCGCCACAATCACTCCCCAGAGCGCGGTTCCGCCGGGTATCCAGAAATTTTCCGTTATGGGCATGAGCACCAGAACCACGCGGGCGCCATAAATCAACCGCGACCACAGATCGCGTCCCAGTTCATCGGTGCCCAGGATGTGGGATGCTGATGGGCCCTGATTCGGCGCTTTCCAATCCTGTTCCAATGGGCCGTAAGGGGTGAATAATGGGGCAAAAATCGCCACGATGACCCAGAAAAGGACGATGGCGAGCCCAACCATTGCTATTTTGGATGCGAAAACAATGGAAAGCCCGGCCCACAGGCGTTTGAAGAGTCCAGGCTTTGCTTCTTCAACCTTAACCGGAGCGGTTGCTTGTTCAGCTGTTGCCATGATTTCTCCATCTTGGTAATTGGTTATTTGTTTTTCGTTGTTGGTTATTCGTGGAATAAATCGGTGCGACTAAAGCTGAATTCACCGAAGATCCAATAACAAATAACTATTAACAATTAACTTACATCCCGGCTTGTCCGGGTCAGGCATATCTGATACGCGGATTCAAAAATGTGTAAATAATATCGGCGAACAATTGCGTCAGTACGGCAACCGACACCAGAATCATGGCCCCGGCTTCTAAGGCGTTGATATCTTTAAACATGGCAGAATCCAGCAAATATTTGCCCAGACCGGGATAGCCGAAGACCACCTCCACGATCACGATGCCGCCCATCAGCCAGTTGACGTGCAGCATGATAACCGTGATCGGCGCCATCAAAGCGTTCCGCAATGCGTGTTTGAACACGATGCGCCAGTAGGGTAATCCCTTGAGATAGGCGGTCCGGATGTACGGCGACTTCATGACTTCTACCATACTGGCGCGCGTGATGCGCAAAATGTAGCCCAATTCGATCAGCGTCAGGGTCAGCACGGGCAGGATGACCATATCCAACCGTTCCCAGGGCGCCTTTTCACCAATGACCGTGGCGCCCGGGAGCCAGCCCAGCCACACGGCGAAGATCAGGATCAGAAAGATACCGGTGGCAAACTCCGGGGTCACCGAAAACATCATGCCGCCGATCGAAAGCGTGCGATCTCGAAAACTGCCTTCCTTCAATCCTGCCAGGATTCCGAGAACCAGTGCCAGGGGCATGACGATGGCAAAGGCTGTTCCGGCCAGAAACAACGAATTGCGCAAGCGCGTCCAGATACTGTCGGAAACCGGTCGGCCCGTTCGAAAGGATTCACCGGGATCCCCCCGGATAAACCCCTTTTTCAGGGGGATATACTCCATGGCGCCGCCGGTACTTTTTTTCCACCCGGTGCCGATAATGAAAGTCCAGACCTCTTTGTCCGTGCCCTTTTCCCAGCGCACCACGTGGTTGGCATCATCAACTCCCCAGAACTCGCTTTTACCTTTTGCGTCCGTTTGCCATTTTTCGTTGTTTTTATATCTGGTGTCGACACCCACGGATTGCAGTCGGGCAATGGCATAGAGATCCTCTCCATCAAGTTTCCAACGCACCAGGGCGCCATCGTCCCGCACCGCCCACCACTCCTGGAATCCATCTTTCGTGGTGACGCGTTTCAATGGCATCCCCACTTTGCCGGAGGCGGACCCCTCACTGCCGAAGAGCCAATACCAATAACGCACATAAACCGGTTTATCCAGGCCCACCTGGGCCAGGAACGAGGCTTCCTGCTCCGGGGTGACAAAAGCACCCAGGACATTGCGGGCCACATTGCCCGGTGAAGACTCGGTGATCAAAAAGACAGCCATCGACACCAACACCATGGTCAGCAGGAGCAAAAGAATGCGTCTCACAATAAATTTTGCCATGATTAACCCCGCAGTTTTCCATCAGGAATCAGGGTATAAAATATCCCGATTTTCGTTATTGATCGCTAATTGTGGAAGGCTCAGGCGGATCGTTAAGACCGCCTGAGCCTTATCGGTTTTCGATTATGCAAGCCAAGCATCATTGAAGGTAATGTACAACGATGGAACACCCGACACGTTGGTGACGTTTTTCCTCAGACAATACCAGGCGTTTCTCCAGTAAGGAATTCCGATGGAACCGCGCTGTTGCTGGATATCCTCTAATTTGCAGAAGACCTTGCGACGTTCATCCACGTTGAGCAATCCGTTGGCTTCCTTAAGCAGTTTGGAAAACTCATCGTCGGCCCAGCGAGTTTCATTCCAGGGCACCGGCTTACCCGCATCGTCGTTGACGTAGGCCAGGTTCAGCACCATGGTGCCGATGGGTCGGTGCATCCAGGGGGTGATACCCAGATCGACCTCGGTCCATTTTTCCCAGTACTGGCTGGTGGGCATGGTCTGGATATTGATCCTGAAGCCGGCCGGCGCGGCATCCTGCTTGAGGACTTCTGCATAGCGCACCACATCCGGCCAGGTGCCGACAGCCAGATTAATGTCGATCCCTTTGGGATAGCCGGCCTCCTTCAACAGTTGTTTGGCGCGCTGGGGATCGTACTTGGGTATCGGTTTTTCACAGTACTCGGGGTGTAGCTGATAGACGTGGAAATCCTGACCCTGGAGACCTTCATTGAAATAAACCAGCGACAGGAGCTTTTCATGGTGCTGACAGATCTTTAGGGCGGTGCGCACCTTATTGTTGTCCCAGGGTTTAAGGTCAACCCGCATCCGCAGCACCCGGGTCGAGGCGCTGGTTACCGGTATCATGTTGATGTTGGGGTCTTTGCTCAAGGCCTGGTATACATCCACACCGGCGACATCGCCGAGGTCGACCATGTCGACTTCACCGGCTTTGATGGCGGCAATCTGAGGCGCCATCTCGGTGCCCATATCAATAAATTCCATGCCGTCCATGTAGGGCAGCGGCTTACCGTCGGCGCCCTTCTGCCAGTAGTCTTTGCGGGCCTTGAGCACGCAGCGCTCGCCCGGCAGATAGGACTCGAGGGTGTATGGGCCGGTGCCGACCGGCTTTTTGATAAAGTCGCCGTCAAAGGTTTTGGCATTCAACACCAGGGCGGGGTAGTGGAAGAGGTGTTCCGGAATGGCGATCTCAGCTACCTTCAAATTCAGTTTGACCTTGTATTGATCGACTTTTTCGACACCTGAGAGGTCCATGTATTTTCCGATCAGGCCCAGCATGGAGGAACCCACGTCCTTGTTCATCCACTGTTGAATTGTGAAGATCACGTCATCTGCGGTGAAGGTGTCACCGTTGTTCCACTTAACTCCCTGGCGCAGGTTGAGGGTCCAGGTCTTGAGATCATCGCTCACTTCCCAGTTTTTCAGCAGATAGGGATGGGTGATGTTCTTGCCATCGGTAAAGGTAAGGTATTCGGCGACCTGACGGCCCACCTGTGAGGGGGCCACCCATGAAAACTGGGCCGGATGGGTGATTTTTTGGACCTGACCGGCAATTTTGAGTGTCCCGCCGCGCACCGGTTCGGCCGCAAGGGCTTTTTTAGGCCAGGTCAGGCCCGCCATTTGAGTTGCCGCTACCGCAGACATTCCGAGTAATGTGGCATATCTCAGAAAATCGCGGCGCGTGAGTTTTCCGTTGTCCATATCGACCTTAAGATCGTAAATGGCCGGATGGAGTTTCTCCTTTTTGTCCATTTAGTCCTCCTTTCGTTGCATCCTTAGGTTGGCAGTTGGTGAGTTATATATTCGAATCCGCTTGATATTATTATATTAATCGCAATATCAACAGGATAAGAAAATGATGGATACGCAAGTTGCACTTCTAAATCTAAGATTTCTGTCGCTTTTTAAGGATTATCGTGAATTATTATTCGCTTATCGGCTTTATAACAATTCCAAATGGTTGAGATGCGTTTGACTCAAGGCAAGAACTAAGATGCAAAAAAAGTCGGCAAAATCAGCTTAGATGCAATCGCTCGGTGAAAAATTGACGTATTCAAAGCGATTGAAACAATGAAAAAATAAATAAATTAAATCCAATAAATAAATCGTCTCCACCATAAAAAATCAATTCAACGCTGTCAAGGTCAAATCCGATTTTTTGGGCATCTCCTGAGGGCCAACAATTTGAATTATGTAATGACAAGGGTTTGCAAGACCCAGAATTGTGAAATCTGCACCTTTATAAATAATCCTTGACTAAATATATTGACAATATATTTATAATATATCAATATTGGCTGTTCATCCAGAAGCCAAAAATGTAAAACCATGCTCAGAAAAACGAATCGGACAAAATCACTGCCGCTCAGTGAAATTGCTCATCAGAAAATTAAAGAATTCATCGCGACTTTAAAACTGGGACCGGGTGATCAGGTTGATGAGGATTGGATCGCCAAAACGCTTTCAATTGGCCGCACGCCCATCCGGGAAGCGCTTTTTCGCTTGAACGCTGAAGGCCTGGTTGAGATGGTTCACGGTCGCGGATTTTTCGTGCAGGACATCACCTTGAGCAATCTCAAAGATCTATTTGAAACCATGTTGATTATGGAAAGGTCGGCAGTGGCGCTGGCAGCCAGGCGGATCAAAAAGGACCAGATTGAAGATCTGCAGCGCAGAAACGGCGACCTGCGCCAGGCCTGGCTCGATAAGAACTTTCTGCAGGTGACGTTGTTAAACAGCCGCTTTCACCGCTGCATTTATCAAGCCGCAGACAATGCTTTTTTATTTTCCTACCTGGACAATCTGCAGAATCAATCGCAGCGTCTGGCCTATATGTGCTTTAGCAAAGATATGTCCTCATACGATATGCAGTCTCATGCCGAGCTGTCTATCAAAGAACACCAGAAACTAATCGAGCTGCTTGATCAGGGAAATGACGTCGAAGCGGTAAACGCCATCTCTGAGCATGTTAAGCTCTTTCAACGTCGCGTTTATCATTTTATTTTGCCGTCATTGGATCACATGGACCCGGTATCACCCCTGTAGGAAAAATACTATTTTGAGGATCTCAAAACCGTATTCGTCATTTTCATTCAATATCAGGTAAGGGGAGTCAGCACAGCAGATGATAAAACCAGATCTCAAGCTTCTCAACCGGCCCACGTTGAAGGTGCTCAGTGAAGACCAGATTGAGCAAATCCATCTGGCGACGCTGGAAGTTCTGGAGCGCACCGGCATCCAGGTGACCCATGCCAGGGCTCTGGAGTTGCTAGATGGTGCGGGTGCCGATGTCTCTAAAAACCGGGTGCGCATCCCGGCCCATGTGGTTGCAGAGGCGATTCAGACGGCGCCCTCTCATTTTGCCCTGGGGCGGCGCAACGGTGAAACTGCATTTATGCTGGAGGACAATAAAAGCTGGTATGGCGCCGCTCTGGATTGCATGGAGTATTTGGACCCGTTTACAGATGACCGCCGTCCCTTTAGCAGTCAAGATTACCGTGTTACCGGCACAATTGCAAATGCCCTGCCCAACTATGCCTGGTCGATGATGCTGGGCTTTGCAGCTGATGTTTCGGTCGACTTCGCCGACCGGGTGGCCGCCCGGCAGGCCCTGACCTATTGTGAGAAGCCGCTGTTTTTCTGTTGCAGGGAAATGAATAGCCTGCAGGCTATTTATGAAATGGCTGTCTTGATTGCCGGCGGGTCGGAACGCTTTCGGCAGGCGCCATCCATCACCGCGCTATCCTCGGCCATTTCACCTCTCTGTTATGATGATGATACCCTGGAAAAAATTATTTTTTGTGCTGAAAAAGGCATTCCGCAGGTTTTATATCCCGGGCTTCAAGCCGGCGCCACCTCCCCGGCAACCTTTGCCGGCACAATCGTGCAGGGCAGCGCTGAATCGCTGGGCGGCCTGGTCATTGCCCAGTGTGTCCGAACAGGCACGCCGGTTGTTTATGGCGCCCTGACAACGATTATGGATATGGCCACTTCCATTTTCTCCTATGGCGCGACCGAAATGAACATGATGACCGCCGCCATGGTTCAGATGGCGCAGCGCTATCATTTGCCATTCTTCGGCACGGCCGGCTGCTCTGACGCCAGGTTTCCGGATGACCCCCAGGCTGTCATCGAAGGGACCTTCTCCTGCTTGAGTTCGACGCTCAGCGGTGCCAATTTGATCCATGATCATGGTTTTCTCGATCATTCTGCGCTGATCTCGCCCAGCTACCTGGTATTGATCGACGAAGTGCTCTCCATGGTGAATCAATTCATGCGCGGTATTCCGATCAATGCCGAGACGCTGGCGATTGACGTCATCGATCGGGTTGGACCCGGTGGGCACTACCTGGCAGAGGAGCATACCATGCAGCATTTTCGTGACGTATGGTATTCTGATCTATTTGACCGCTCCAATTATGATAAGTGGCGCGAGCAGGGATCAATTCGTTTCGCCGACCGCTTGCGTGAAAAAACCCGCAAACTGATGAACGACCATGCTGGCCCACTGCCTGCAGAAATAATTAAAGAATTGGATCTTTTGGAAAAAAAGTGGCACAAAGAATCTAGATCAAAACACCAAATACAAAACACCAAACACCAAGGAATGAATAATTGTGGAACTAAAAGCCAGCCATGAAAATTGTTGCGGTTGCAGCACATGCCGATTGGCCTGTGCCATTGTCAATTTCCAGAAAGTCAGTTTATCCAGAGCATTGCTGCGCATCGAAGCCCGCTTTCCGGCTCCGGGTGATTATCGCATTCACCTTTGCGACCAGTGCGGTGTGTGCGCCGACAACTGCCCGGAGGATGCCATTCAACTCAAAGGGGACGCCTTTATCGTGGATGAAGATGCGTGCACAGGATGTATGATCTGTGTCGAAGTATGTCCGCATGAAGTGATGTTTGCACAAAAAAATTCCGATATTCCCGTAAAATGCAATCTCTGCGGGGAATGCGCGCGCACCTGTCCGCGCAATGCGATTATGTGTGAAGAGGTCCCAGAAGGCGAGGTGGCTTAAAATGTTTGGATATGCAGATACAATTTTACGCGTCGATCTAAGTCATGAGACGGTTCGGCGCGAGCCGCTGCCCGACTCGCTGGTGGAAAATTTCATTGGCGGCAGAGGCTTCGTGGCCAAAATGCTGTTTGATGAGATTCCCCGCAACATTGAACCATATGATCCGGAAAACATGCTGATCGTGGCCACCGGCCCGCTGACCGGTCATTTTCTGCCGGCCAGCGGCAAAACCCATTTCGGCACCAAATCCCCGGCCACCGGCGGCTATGCCGACAGCAACATGGGCGGGCATTTTGGCCCACACCTGAAATATGCCGGCTACGATGTGCTGGTGATTACCGGAAAGGCCAGGTGGCCGAGCTATTTGTTCATCGATGATGATAGAGTTGAGATTCGTCCGGCGGCAGAATACTGGGGACAGGGCTCGATTAGAGCGGAAAAAAGTTTTAAAGATCAGCTGGGAGATGATTTTCAAGTGATTACCATCGGGCCGGCCGGTGAGAACCGGGTGCGCTATGCCTGCATTTCCCATGATTTTGGGCGCCAGGCCGGCAGAACCGGCGTCGGGGCGGTGATGGGCAGTAAAAATTTAAAAGCGATTGCCGTTAAAGGTACCGGCAGCATTCCGGTTGCCGATCTGAAAAAAGCCTATGCCAAAGGCAAAGAGGCCTATCAGAAGGTGATGGCCAAACCCGGTTTCGAGGGCTGGACGCCGGAGGGAACGGCTGGGATAACCAATTGGACCAATGAGGTCGGCGTCTTTCCCACCCGCAATTTCCAGACCTCGCATGCCGAACATTACAAGAATATAAACGGCAAAGCCATCCTCGAGCGGCTTAAAATCACCGACAAGGGGTGCTTTGGCTGTCCGACACCCTGTGGCAAGTACGGGCACACCAAGACCTCCGCGGGATCGGCCTATGTGGAAGGGCCCGAATATGAAACCATCGCCCTTTTCGGTGGCAATTGCGTTTTAAAGACCATCGAAGAAGTGGCCTATGCCAATTATTTATGCGATGACCTGGGTATCGATACCATCTCCGCCGGAGTCGTTTTGGGTTGGGCCATCGAATGTTTTCAGAAAGGGATCTTTAGTCATGACGACATCGGTCGCAAAATAGATTTTTCGGATCTGGACTCGATCGTTTACCTGTTAAATAAGATTGCAAAACGAGAAGGAATCGGTGACCTGCTGGCCGAAGGTGTCAAGCTCGCTGCCGAAAGGACAGGTAAGGGATCGGAAAGATTTGCCATCCAGGTCAAAGGCCTGGAGTGGTCGGGTTACGAATGCCGTAATGCCCCCTCGATGATGCTGGCCTATCTGACGGCTGATGTGGGAGCGCATCACAACCGGGCCTGGGTGCTGGGGCACGATATCGCCGGCGCCTGGACCAACGTGCACGATCTGATTGCCTCTGAGACGGAGATTGAAGCGCAACCCAAGGCGGTTGCCAGCGAGCGCAGCGCCGATTATGTGATCGCATCCCAGCATAAGCGTTCTTTATTCGATGCGCTGGGAAATTGCCGACTCCAAATGATGGAGCTGGGTTTTGAGGAAGAACATTACGCCGAACTGTATTCGCTGATCACTGGCGCGAAGAAAACCTGGGCCGATCTTCTGACTATTTCCGAGCGCATCTGGCATCTGACGCGGGCGTTTTCGATCCGTGAGATAGACGGTTTCGGCCGGCATCTCGACATGCCCCCGGCACGGTTAACCGAAGATCCCATTGTCGACGGGCCCAATAAGGGGCACGTCATACCTACAGACGATATACACCATCTGCTAAGCTGGTACTATAAAGCCAGAGGCTGGAATGAAAATGGAATCCCAACGAAGGAAACTCTCTTAAATAATGGTCTGCCCGAGGTCGTGGCAGATTTCGAAAAACGAGGTCTTTTATAGTAATGGGTTCAAAGGTTCAGGGTTTAAGTGTTCACGAGTTCGGCTGTTCAAAACCCGGAACGCTGAACGCTGAACCTTTAAATTAGGAGGAAGCTATGGGAAAGATATTTACACCGGGAGAGAACGATTTCGGTAAAACCGATGCGGTCGTCATTGGCGGTGGCATTGTCGGTACGGCCACGGCTTTCTGGCTATCCCGCGCTGGATGGGATGTCGTTGTGGTGGATATGCGCGACGGCCTTTCAACCTTGACGACACCGGCATCGGCGGAATGCTTTCGGGCCCAGTTTGCAGAGCCGGCCATGGCCGGTCTGGCCATTCCGAGTATCGAAATGTTCGAGCATTTCGATGAAATCATCGGTATACCGGGTTATAGCATTTCCATCAAACAACAGGGATACCTCTTTCTAACCGATGACCAGGGGACGGTTGACGACCTCAAGGAGAACGTGGTACAGCAACAACGATTGGGCGTCACGGATTCGGAATTCCTGGAACGTGATCAAATCATTGCCCGATTTCCTTATCTTTCTCCTTCTGTGTTGGCCGCGACCTTTCGACAGCGGGACGGCTGGCTGTCGTGTCATGAGACCACCCAGGGATTTGCCAAAGGATGTGACGCCCGCTTCTTTATCAACACCAAAACCACCGCAATCCAAATGGATCAAAAAGGGATCTGCGGGGTGGAAACCGATCGCGGAATCCTGCAGAGTCGCACCGTGGTCAATGCCGCTGGCCCTTTTGCGGCTGAAGTCGGGCGCATGGTCAACCTGGATTTGCCGCTGGAGCCGGTTCGTCGCCAAAAGGTTTATATCCAGACATCCGTTCCCGTTCCTGAAAATGCCCCGTTTACCGTCGATGTCAACAACAATTCATACTGGCGGCCGGAGCCGGGCGGTGTGATTATCGGCTGGGTCGATTCGGACGAGCCGGTCAGCGAGCCTTCTGAAAAGGTGAATACCGATTGGGAGTTTCCGGCTATCGCCCTGGATAAGGTTAGGCGCCTGACACCGTTTTTCGAAAAAATTGAAAATACCGTCAAACAACCCGATATGAATACATCAGCCGGATACTACATGTACACACCCGATGACCAGCCCCTGATCGGCCCGGTACCTGAAGTTCCCGGATTGTATGTGAACTGCGGCTATTGGGCCGGTGTGATGCTTTCACCGGAAGCGGGCAGGCGGATTAGTGCGCTCATTACCGGAAAGATGGCGCCTGAGGACAATCCTCTGCGACCGACGCGCTTTAAAGAAGGCGTGGTCAAGAAAGGCAAGACCCTTATGAGCCACTAAAAGCTGTCAGAAAATTGCATCTTACGCTCAATGGCTGCGTTGCGATTCGGTTTATAATGCTCACGTACTGCGTGTACGCTCCGTTTTTAAACCGAATCGACGCCTTGTCCTTAGGCGCGATCTACAATTTTCTGACAGCATCTACAAATAAAAAATAAAATATTGAAGAGCATGAAAATAAAATCCAAATACATCTATCCATCAATTCTCTTTGTCTGCGTGCATCTAAATCCTACCATTTCAAGCAGTTCACAAATAGATCCGCATCCGACCATAAAAATTCCGATCTTTGAAGGGGGCTATAACGTAGAAGAACTTTTTAATGCCGCCCGAGAAACCAAATCCGTTACCTATCGCGTACAGGCAAACAATCCACCGACTGAAGTCCTCGAATTTTACGATGCCTATTTTAATGGCAGGGGCTGGCGATCAGCCTTTGAAACATGCCAGAGAAATTGGGAAGATTCCCATGGCGGTAAAAAAGGAGCGCAATCGATTTTCAGACAATTATATGCCGCCTGGGCCCATCCGGGAATAAATCTAAAAGCCGTTCTTCGGCTTTCATACGAAGCAGAAAATAACGTTTCTTATAATGAAGTTGTTGTTCAATTCCAACTCTATTCCGAAACTGTAAAATAAAAATTAAGGCGCCATTAGCTGACGCTGCCGCAAAGGAGGGAAGTAAAATGGCTCTTCCGGACACGATGACCGCGGCGGTTCTCACCGGGCACGGCGGATTGGATAAAATCGTCGTGCGTGACGATATGCCGCTGCCTCAACCCGAAGCCAACGAAGTGCTCATCGAGGTGGGTGCCTGCGGAATGAACAACACCGATATCAACACCCGCATCGGCTGGTATTCAAAATCGGTCAGCAGCGGAACCACATCAACGGGCGGTTCAGAAGGCTTGGAGCAGATATCGGCGACTGACGCCACCTGGG
>JASFJF010000083.1:0-12005 GCA_050122255.1 Desulfobacterales bacterium | reverse complement strand
ATTCGGAGCGCTTGTCCATCGATTTGAGAAATTTGATTCTTTTCGCCTTTTTTTTGGGCGCAAAACCTGCGAACACAAAAGAATCTGAGGGCAACCCCGATACGCTCATGGCAGCCGTGGCGGCGGTAACCCCCGGTATTGGAATTACCACGATCTTATGTTCAATCGCAGCCGTGATCAAACGAAATCCGGGATCGGATACCGACGGCGTCCCGGCATTGGATATCAAGGCAATTGATGTTCCATCCAACAATTTTTCAACCAGTTGCGGCGTTCGTATCGTCTCGTTGTGTTCATGGTAGGATACCAGCTGGCTCTTTATGCCGTGATGGGCTAAGAAACGGCCGGATTTTCGGGTATCTTCGGCTGCAATTAGATCGACCTGCTGCAAAATCTTGAGGGCCCGCAGGGTGATGTCATCCCGATTACCAATCGGTGTGGCGACAACATAAAGTTTCCCCTTTTTGGGGGTATGATTTGCATTACGCATAGGCTAAATCAAAAGCATTCTTAATGATGTCTACCTGAGGGGCATCCCGATTGATAATGATGGTGACCACATCAAACCGGGCCCGGGCGGCGCTCTGGTTGGTTGTCTTCAGGTAACATAATGCCGCCATGGATATTTTTTTCTGTTTTTTAGGCGTTATGGCCCATTTAGGGCTTCCAAAATGAACCGAAGTTCTGGTTTTTACTTCGACGAAAGCAAGGGTATCTTTATCTTTTGCAATGATATCAATTTCGCCCAACCGGGTGCGATAATTGGTTTCGATAATCTTATAGCCGGCCTTTTTCAAACGTTTGACCGCAAGCGCTTCACCCTGCTCGCCAAATTTTTGCCGCCAATTTTTCATCTTCAGATCTTAGACAATCGTTTTATCAAGGCTTTAAAAGTCCTTTTAAAGCATAATGTACAATGCCATCATGGCATTCATCAATAGAAATTACATAAAAAAACGGTTTGAATTGCTTTAAAACGCGCAAATATGGTCATTGACACGGTTGGCCAGTTGAGCGGATTGAGCTAGTTTGTCTGCATATAAGCGGAAAATGCCTGATTTTACTTTATACCGGCAAACGGGCTAACGGGCCAACAGGCTAAACCTTTATCAAACGTGTACTGAAACAAACCATTTTACGATCGTCGGGTAAGTTTAGATTGTATATATGGACTCAAACAAATTCTTTGACGCCTTTGAAAGTCCTCCGATGAATCGGGCAATACCCATATTCGCGGATGGCTGCCTTATGCGCCCGGGTGGGGTAGCCTTTGTGCTGAAAAAAACCGAATTGAGGATAGTATTCGTGATACCGCTCCATCAGCCGATCCCGTGTGACCTTGGCGACAATCGACGCCGCTGCGATCGAAACACTGAGTGTGTCACCCTTGGTAATCGGTTTCTGAGACAGGTGAGAAGAAATTCGGAAGGGTCCGTCAATAAGGAGGCAATCGGGCTGGGGATCTAAGTTATGGGTTGCGATGGACATCGCCAGCAAAGAGGCCTGCAAAATATTAATGCGGTCGATCTCCGCCGCATCAACAATACCGATGCCTACCGAAACTGCCTGGGCATAAATCCTTTCGTACAAACGGCCTCTTTTTAGGGCAGAAAGCTTTTTCGAATCTGTGACATCGCTGACCGAAAAACTCGGCGGCAATACCACCGCCGCTGAGACAACTGGACCGGCCAGGGGACCGCGACCGGCCTCATCGATACCGGCAATTGCGTTGAAACCCTCTGCAGTGGCTTTTTTTTCGAAAAACCACGAATCCATTGTCAGATGTCAGATGTCAGATGTCAGAGGACAGATTGGACAAGTTGAAATCCGTATCTTGATTTCGCCTGATTTTCATCTGTCATCTGATTTCTGTTTTCTGTCCTCTGTATTAGGGTTTAGCGCCGCTCTTTGATCCTGGCGGCTTTACCTCTGAGTTTGCGCAGATAGTAGATTTTGGCACGTCTGACACGGCCGCGCGTAACCACCTCGATCTTGTCGATCGCAGGCGAATGCAGTGGAAAAATTCTCTCTACGCCGACACCGTAAGAAACCTTGCGGACCGTAAAGGTTGCATTTGTTCCACCTTTGCGTTTGCTGATGACGACGCCTTGAAAAACCTGGATACGTTCTTTTTCACCTTCTTTTATTTTAACGTGGACTTTGACATTGTCGCCCGGCCCAAATCCAGGGTGGTCAAGTCGCATTTGTTCTTTTTCCAATTGGTTGATTTTTTCCATTTCTCCTCCAAACCTCTTCAAATCTATATTTTATCGAATTTACATATAAGTGTTTATCTAAGGCTATATCAAAAGATAAATTTTACATTTGGTTTGCCGGTTGAGCCAGTTGAGCCGGTTTAGCCCGTTAATGAAAGACAAAGATCCTAATTTTTCCACCGAGTCAACGGGCTAACGGGAAACGGGCTCAACCCCAAACCTTATATGTATTTTTGAGATTGCTTTTTTATCCCAGTAGCCGATCAAATATGATCGCCGCTGCTGAGCGCACCGAAAGATGATTGTAACCGGTGTTTCCGGCAATCGGTTCAAGCACATAATCGGCTGCAGAAAGGAATTCCTGGCTTAAACCCCAGGCGGTGCCCAATGCCAGTACGTACGGCTTGTTATCATTTAGCATCGTACGGCACTTTTGATAGCTGATATTGGCCGGGGCCTGGCGAGCGCTGGTTGCAATCGTTTTCGGTTGCGTGCCTTCAGAAACAGTGACGCGCTCAATCACATCCGCATATGAGCTGCTGACGCGGATCATCTCCAATGCGCTGCGTCTTTTGGGATTGTATTGTGCCCCGATGCCCTCTGTCCAATGCGAAATGATCTTTTGAATCAGTTCGATCTGGTCTTCGAGGGGTGTTACAACGAAAAATGCCTTCAGCCCGAATGTTTTAGTGGCCCTTGATATATCGTGTAAATCCAGGTTGGTCAATGCGGAGGCAATTGTTTGCCCGTTTTTGTTGACCACCGGGTGATGAATTAATGCCGCATAAAGACTGGACATGGTCGATTTTTTTATCACATAGAGCACACAAATTGCAAAGCGACAATCTTAAATAAACGATTTGAAATTACGCACTCTAAATGAATATTTTTGACCTATTTTTTGCGTCTTCTCAGTGTGCTCCGTGAGCTCTGTGGTAAGATTTTAGTATATCTTCAAGCTGTCGGGACCACTTTTCCAATATGGTAACTTCTTTTTCGCTTAAATCTTTTTTTTGCAGCAGATCAGTGCGTTTCATTAATGTGCGCATTAATGCCGATTCCAGCCGCCAATTTTCAATTTCCTCATGGTGCCCGGACAGTAAAACATCCGGTACCGCTTCTCCCTCAAAGACCTGTGGCCGGGTGTAGTGTGCATGTTCGAGCAAACCGTCGGCGAAGGAATCTTTTTCGGCCGCGTCTTTACCGCCGAGGGTACCGGGTAATTGACGCGTGACCGCATCGATGACAACCATGGCGGCGATTTCGCCGCCGGTCAGCACAAAATCCCCAATCGAAAGTTCATCATCAATCAGTTCGCTGTTGATGCGCTCATCAACCCCTTCATAGCGACCGCACACCAGAATCAGGTCTTCACACGATGCCAGCTCTTGTGCTATTTTTTGATTAAAAACGCGCCCTTGCGGCGTCAACAGAACTTTACGGGCAGAAGGCGCTTTCTGTTCACCAGCCCGTATGGCAGCGGCCAAAGGTTCAGGTTTCATGACCATCCCGCTGCCGCCACCGTAAGGCCGATCGTCGGTTACCCGGTGTCTGTCCTCGGCAAAATCCCTGATGTTCAGGGTCGAAGCAAAAATTTTTTCTTGCTCAATGGCTATTCGGATAATCCCGTGTTTCCAGAATGGATCGAACATCTCCGGAAAAATGGTTAATACAAAAAATCTCATTCTCAATTCGAAGCCAATCGGAATTTTGTTATTAATTTGAGATCATGCTTCTTCTAGCCCATCGGGCACATCAACCCGCATCGAGTTGGCTTCGATATCGATTGCCTGCACAACTGATTTAAGGGCCGGAATCAGGATTTCCCTGCGATCATTTGTGACCACATACACGTCATTGGCGCCGGTTTCGATAATCGACTCCAGGCGTCCAAGATATCGATCTTCTATCGTGAAAACCTTCAAACCGATCAGCTGGTGCCAGTAATAAACACCTTTTTCTAACTCGGGAAGCAGCGCTTTTTCAATCTGCAGGTCGGCACCGATCAGGGTCATTGCCTGATCACGGTCGCTGATGTTGTTCAAGGATAAAAGGGCTACCTGCGAATGCGGTTTGATCCAGTCGATTTCGTAATCTTTTTCTCCAACTTCGGGTATGCTGACCGATATCCAGTCGCCCGGCTGAAAAATTTCCAACGATTCGGCGAATGAATGAATCTTGAGGGCTCCCTTTACGCCATGGACACCCACAATCTTTCCGATCGTAATACGGTCTGTAATGGGCTCCTGCTTATTCAATAATTTCCAGCACCGTCCGTTTTTTTAATTTGGCAGAAGCTGCATTTAAGATCGTTCGCATAGCCCGAGCAGTCCTGCCCTGTTTGCCAATGACTTTGCCCAGATCCTCTTTGGCCACTTTAAGTTCAAGAACCGAGGTCTGGTTCCCCTCAACCTCTGTTACGCTGACTTCCTCCGGACGATCCACCAGTGCTTGAGCGATATAGCTGATCAGGTCTTTCATGGCGCCATCTCCTTTATGACCAGTTGAGAACAGGGGGGGGTGAACGACTGATTTCGATGCTATTCGCAGTAGTGCAGTTTACATTGCCTTCTTGGCGAAGATGCCTTCTTTTTTAAAAAGACTTTTTACCGTGTCCGATGGAATTGCTCCTTTGTCGATCCAGTATTTAATCCGATCCGGCTTTAGTGTTAATTCAGCAGGGTCCTTCAAGGGGTCATATGTGCCGACTTTTTCCAGGAATCTGCCGTCTCTGGGACTTTCCACATCAGCGACAACAATCCGGTAAAAAGGTTTTTTCTTGGCTCCGTGTCTGGCCAGTCTGATTCTAACGCCCATTCATATTTCTCCTTCAAAATGGCAGCATTCCACGGCCCATCCCGCGCATGCCGCCCTGGTTTAATTTTTTCAGCATTTTTAACATCTGGGTGTAATTCTTCAAAAGTTTGTTTACGTCTTGAACCCGGGTGCCGCTGCCTTTTGCGATTCTTTTGCGACGGCTGCCATTTATAATGTGATGGCTCCGTCTTTCCTGGGCTGTCATGGAATTGATAATCGCCTCAATTCTGACAAACTCTTTTTCATCCACCTGCAGATTCTTCAGCTGTTTCATCTGCCCCATGCCCGGGATCATTTTTAACAGATCAGAGAAAGAGCCCATTTTTCGAATCTGAACCATCTGGTCACGGAAGTCTTCCAGCGTAAACTGGCTTTTTCTGAGCTTTTTTTCTAAAGCTTCAGCTTTTTTTTGGTCGACGACATCCTGCGCTTTCTCGATCAGAGTGAGTACATCGCCCATGCCCAGAATGCTCGATGCCATGCGATCGGGATGGAATGCTTCGAGATCGCTTAATTTTTCACCCACACCGATGAACTTTATGGGTTTGTCGGTTATGGACTTTATCGAAAGCGCCGCGCCGCCACGGGCATCTCCATCCATTTTGGTCAAAACAACGCCACCGATATCCAAAGTCTCGTTGAAGGCCTTGGCGATATTGACCGCATCCTGGCCGGTCATGGCATCGGCTACCAGCAAAATGTCAGAAGGCTTGACAGCGGCTTTAATATCCACCAATTCAGCCATCAGTTCCTCATCGATATGCAAACGTCCGGCAGTATCCAGCAGCAGCGTATCGCATCCTTGCTGCTGGGCGCCGCTCAACGCCTCCTGGCAGATTTGAACCGGTGACTGATCCGTGCTTGATGGAAAAACCGGCACATCCAGCTGATTGCCCAGCTTTTGCAGCTGCTGGATGGCAGCCGGGCGGTAAACATCTGCCGACACCAGATAGGGTTTACGACTTTTTTTTCTTAAGAATACGGATAGCTTACCTGCGGTGGTTGTTTTGCCGGATCCCTGAAGACCGACAAGCATGATTGCCACCGGCGTTCTTCCTGAAAGATTGAGCTGCTCATTGCGGCCGCCCATTAAGTTAGTCAAGGTTTCATTGACAATTTTAATGACCTGCTGGCCAGGCGTCAGACTTTCCAGGACTTCCTGACCCATTGCACGTTCTTTGATGTCGGCGATGAAGCCTTTAACGACGCGATAATGGACATCGGCCTCCAGGAGGGCCATGCGGACTTCTTTCAGCCCTTCCTCGATGTTTTTTTCCGTTAACTTGCCGTGCCCTTTGAGCTTGCGGAAAATGGAGTTTAATCTGTCACTTAAGCTATCCAGCATGCGAGTACCCGTACAAATCTATAAATTCTTGAAAATACAATTGTAATTGTGTTATGTCAAGAAAAATAATAGCTTAATTTTCACCCGTGGGGCGAGCCGGAGACTTTCAACTGCTGCGTTATGAAGGACGAGGCATCGTTTACTAAAGCCTCGCCTTAAGTGCCTTGCATATGAAAGCCCCCGGCTCGCATAAAATCAAGGTAATACCTTAATTTTGAATGAAAGATGACAGGCTTTTTGGTTTTTAAATTATGCTGGATATTAAAAAACACAACATACTTGAGCTGGATCGAAATACACTCGTTTCCTGGTTGGCCGAACGACGCATCGAACCGTATCGGGCGGATCAGATTTTAAAATGGCTTTACGCGCGGCAAACGGATTCATTTGATCAGATGACAGACTTGTCCAAAGCTATGCGGTCCCGTCTGGCCGATCATTTTACGATCGATCGCCTGACAACCGAACACATCGCTATTTCCAAAGACGGCACGCGCAAATATGTGTTTCAGCTTAAAGATGGCAAACGCATTGAAAGTGTCCTGATTCCGGAGCGCCATCACTATACCCTCTGCCTTTCGAGTCAGGTGGGCTGTGCGCAGGGCTGTGTTTTTTGTTTGACTGCTAAAATGGGGATTCAGCGTAATTTAAGCACGGCCGAAATTGTATCTCAGGTGCGCGATATCCAAAATGGCCTCAAAGAACCAAAATCGCTGACAAACCTGGTATTTATGGGCATGGGCGAGCCGCTGGCCAATTACCGCAATTTGGTCGCTGCAATCCGGGTCATCACCGACAGCGGTTTCGGCTTTGCCTTTGCCGGGCGACGGGTGACCGTATCAACCGCGGGCCTGGTATCCCGTCTGGCCGACCTGGGCCGCGATACCCGGGCCAATCTGGCCGTCTCGCTGAATGCAGCCGATAACGATACCCGCTGCCGCCTGATGCCCATCAACCGCAAATATCCGATTGAAAAACTGCTCACAGCCTGCCGGGATTTTCCGCTGCGCGGCGGGCGTCGCATCACCTTTGAATATGTCCTCCTAAAGGATGTCAACGACTCCACCGATGATGCCCATCGCCTGGCCAAGCTGTTACGGCCCATCAAATCCAAAATAAACCTTATCCCATTTAATTCCCACCCTGGATGCCTGTATCAACGGCCGCCTGAAGAAACCATTCTACGATTTCAGGATACTCTGATTGAAAAACATTACACGGTTATGATTCGGCGCAGTAAAGGCCAAGATATCTCGGCCGCCTGTGGGCAGTTAGCCGCAAGGGGGGCAGATTTATAGGTTAGCGACGTATCAGGCAATCGAGTGTCTTTTCATTTGAACCTATATAAGTAGCTTCTTAAAATCGGCGGTGGGAATACCAATGACCTCGATGGTCTGCTTGCCGGTCGGGCTCTTGACAACCACTTCGATGGGCGCAAGGTTGGAGGCTTTGCTATAGCCGACACATATCGAGCCTGCCAGATAAATCGTATCCCTTGAACCGCCATGAGGGACCAATCCAATCGGGCTGGGATGGTCCTTGACATCAATAATTGTATCGGTTTTTGGATCATGATATTTTACAATATTCTCGTTATCTTTTTCGGTGCGCCCGACTATCAGTTTGGTGTCCTGGTTTAATCGAAAGTGGCGGCCATATTTTAAAAGGTGCAACTCCTCTTCGGTGCACGCGCTCTGATGATCAAACAGATCTTTTAGCCGGCGGGAGTAACCGACATCGGTCAGCAGACAGCCGCCGGCCGGTGCAGGGTAGTCGGTAATGCCGAATTTTGAGGCCAACGCAATTTGCTGCTTGCGGCCGCGACCTGCGATGTCGAGCAAGCGTTCCCGGTCAACCCAGCCTTCCTTTTCCGGAATGGTTTCCGGAAGTTTTTTAGCGCTTAAAGGTCGCAGTATATATCCCTTGAAACCGGAGTGTTTGGCCACATACATCAGGGAAGACTTCGTCTGAGACATGGGGCGCTGCCCCAGAACCTCTCCGCTAAACAGAAAGTCAAAATTGTTTGCCTTCATCATCTCACCGGCCAGGTTGAACATCAGCGCGTGACAGTCCATGCAGGGGTTCATCTGTTTGCCATATCCGGCCGGTGGATTCCTGAGCATTTTGATATAAACCGCATAAATAGGCATGACGGTCAGGGGAATGCCGGTTTTCTCAGAGGCCTTGCGGGCTTTTGCTGCGGCAAAAAAAGGCGTTTCAAATGTGATCCATTCGACCTCTATTGCCAGCTCACGCAGCACTAAGCCGGCGAGCATGCTGTCCAGCCCTCCCGAACAAAGACCTAAGGCGCGTACGTTTTGTTTTTTTTGACCCATAGTTTATATTCTGTTTTTAAGATGATGAGGCTTTTTGTTGCCAGTACGCTGTTGGTTGTTCGTTGCCTGTATTCATTTGCGAATTGATTTTTTTCTCACTTGACCGGTCCATTAAAACCGGCGTATATCCCACGCCTAAACATATGCGTCCATCATCATTTTAAAAATAGAATATTAAAGCGCTCATTGCAACTAACAACGGACAACTCACCACGGACATATTATAATGAATTTGAAAACACGCGCTGATAAGATCCGCAAGGTTCTGCGGGATATTTTTCCCGAAGTCAAAACACAGCTGTATCATCAGAATGCGTTTCAACTTCTGGTGGCCACTATACTTTCAGCCCAGTGCACGGATAAACAGGTAAACCAGGTCACACCGGTGCTCTTCAAACAACTCAATACACCTGACGATTTTGCGGCGGTACCGCTAAAAACGATCGAAAAATTGATCCGTCCAACCGGCTTTTTTCACAATAAAGCCAAAAATATAAAAAATTGTGCCAGAGCAATATTAGAACAGCATGCCGGACAGGTGCCCCGGAACCTGGAGGAGCTTGTAAAATTGCCCGGGGTGGGGCGCAAGACGGCTAATGTTGTTTTGGGTGCTGCTTATGGTATTCCCGGCGTTGTGGTGGACACCCACGTCGGACGTATTTCCAACCGGCTCGGGTTAAGTGCTCACAAAGATCCGGTCAAAATTGAATTTGACTTAATGGATATCATCCCCCGGCGCGACTGGAATGATTTCTGTCTGCGACTTATATTTTTCGGCCGCTCGATTTGCACCGCCCGCAAACCCCAATGCCCGCAGTGCCCTCTAAAAAAAATATGCCCCTGGCCCCATAAAACCACCTAAACTTATGGCAAAACTAAATTTTTCCCAAATGGGTCCCCGCACGTTTAGATCTCAAAAATTGTATAAATTTATACAATCTAAAATGGATTCTTGTAGATAAAGGTACCAGCCGACCAAATCGCCTGTCTTAAATTCCTGCATGTCGTCATCGTACATCTCTTGTTGCAGGCACAGACTGCAAATTTAATGTTATTATTTGTTATTTTTGATCAACATATAAAAGTTAGCATGAAATATATTGACACTATATTACAATAATGGCTATATAGACACAAATTTTTTAGCAAGATCAAATTTCCGATCATGCATCAGCGGGCGGGATCCATATGAAAAAACTTATGTCTACCAAGGCGGTCGCTGAATTTTTAAATGTCAATGAAAAGATGGTTTACACCCTGGTGGCCGAAAAGGGTTTGCCGGCTTCCAAAGTAACCGGTAAATGGCTTTTTCCTCTGCATCTGGTTGAACAATGGGTTGAAGCGCAGACTATCAACTATCCAGATACCGCCTGCCTTCATCCGCTGCAACAGGGAATCCTGATCCTGGCCGGCAGCAACGATCCTTTGCTGGAACGTGTTATTGCACTTTTTAACAGCCAGTTTCAAGCGCCCCTTGCAGTATTTGGAAATTTAGGCAGCATGGGTGGATTACGCGCTTTACGCCAGAATCTCTGCCACATCGCCTCAAGCCATCTACTGCAGGAAGATGAAGTGGAATATAATTTTGATTTTGCTTTCCAGGTGCTGGACGCCTTGCCGGCGGTTGTCAATTTCTCCCGACGTGAACAGGGCATTCTGGTGGCCAAGGGTAATCCTAAAAAGATATCGGGTGTGGCCGATCTGGCTGAACCCGGCATGCGGATTGTCAACCGACCGCTGGGCACTGGGACTCGGTTACTGCTGGATCGTGAATTTGAAAAAGCCGGCATCATGGGTGAAAAAATTGATGGTTACGACCATGAGGTTCACCGGCATCTGGATGTCGGCCTGGAGATTATAGGTGGACGGGCGGACGCCGGGCCCGGGATCGGCGCCGTTGCCGGATTGTTAAATATAGATTTTATCCCCATACGCTGGGAGCGCTTCGACTTGATGGTTTTAAAGGATCGATTTTTCGATGAAGGCATTCAGCGGTTTCTAACCTTGTTGCATGAACCGCGGTTTCGGCAGATCGCTGAAAGCTTAAGTGGCTACGATATCAGTATGAGCGGAAAAATGATATTTCCTCAAGAATCTGAAAAGGCAACTCGTTGAGGTTCGTCAACAATATAACCTTCCCCATTTTTAAAATGACATGAAAGGAGTCAAAAATGAAACGGCTGTATGTTGCAGTACTTTATCTGGTGCTGTTTGTTTACATTTTTCCAGCAAATTCTTTAGCTGAAGAAAAAATGCTGATGCTGGCAACCACCACCAGTACGGATAACACCGGTCTGCTGGACTATCTGGCCCCCAAATTCAAAGCGGCCAGCGGAATCGAGTTAAAGTGGACCGCTACGGGTACCGGTAAAGCGCTTAAACTGGGCGAAAACTGCGATGTGGACATTCTCATGGTCCATGCGCCTCCGGCCGAGAAAAAATTTGTGGCCGACGGCTTTGGTACGGATCGTCGCGAGATCATGTACAACGATTTTGTCATCATCGGGCCTGAGCCAGATGCAGCCGGTATCAGGGGCAAATCAATTAAGGACGCATTTGCGGTGCTGAAAGCGAAACAGGCCGTTTTTACCAGCCGGGGTGACGATTCCGGTACGCACAAAAAAGAGCTTTCCCTCTGGAAGGCGGCAAATCTGCCGGTTCCGGAGAAAGAAAACTGGTATATTCAGACCGGCCAGGGAATGCTGGCCACCATCAACATTGCGGCCGAACGTAACGGGTATACGATGACCGACCGCGGCACCTACATCAAATATGAAAGCAACCTGAAAGGCAATCCGCCGCTCAAAATTCTGGTCGAAGGCGATGCGGTCCTGCTCAATCAATATAGTGTAATTGCCGTCAATCCCAAGCATTGTGCCAAAGCAAACTATGACAGCGCCCAACAATTTATAAAATGGATCAGCGGGCCTGAGGCGCAGAAATCGATTAAAGATTTCAAGCTTCTCGGAAAGCCCCTCTTTACGGCCAATGCCGAAAAGTAGCTTTCCGACAAAAAAACAATATGAAGTGCAACTGCAGGTGAACGGCTCCGATTGCCTGAAGACATATTCTTTGCAGTCGCATTTATGTGTGCGGTCATGGATTTTATTTTCGAAGGATTTATCCACGCTTTTCATTTGCTGATCAACGGCAATGCAGAAACCTATTCGGCCATGTGGGCCACGGTGAAGGTGTCGAGCTACTCGATCAGCTGCAGCCTGCTGATGGGGATCCCGCTGGGCTTTTGCCTGGGCTATTTCGATTTCAGAGGGAAAAAGCCGCTGCGAACCG
>JASFJF010000082.1:0-12113 GCA_050122255.1 Desulfobacterales bacterium | reverse complement strand
TTTTTATCATCTTTTATAATCGCTTACGCGGGTGATGTGGATCCGAAACTGAAGAAAGGCTGGGAGGTTGGCAGCGAATACAACAGTCACTACGATGTGCGCGAATATGAAAAAATCAGGGCCTGGTTTATACGAGCTAAAGAGGTGGTTCCCATGCCGGGGATGTCACCGGCAACCGTTGTCGAAGTGCTCGAAGGAGCCGAAGTCATCGAAGTCCATCTCTGCCCGACCTGGTATCGCCAACCCGGTGACATCAAGCTCAAAAAAAATGAACGCATCAAGATCAGGGGCGTTTGGGCGGAAATAAATGGAAAAGATGTATTTATGGCATCAAAGATAAAAAAGGATCCGGATACGGATATCATTAAAGTCCGCCTGACGAAAGACGGTACACCTTTTTGGACTATGACGCCCGAACAGATTGCATGGGAAGCGCTGCCGGACGAAGAAAAGGAAGCACGCATGGCAAAGGGAGAAGGACCCCCGAAGGCGAAATCCCAGTAAATATCAGTTACCATGACGAACCCAAAATGGCATCCCGGTGCATTGCTCGAGCTCTCCGGTTATTTCTGGAGAACCTGCACGCTGCATGCGGCGGTCAAACTAGATGTGTTTACATGCCTGGGCGACAAGAAGATGTCTTCCAATGCAGTGGCGGGAGCACTCAAGGCCGAGCCGGACGCCGTTCAACGGCTGTTGAATGCGCTGGTGGCCATGGAACTGCTGGCCAAAGCGGGCAGCCAATACGCAAACACCCCGTCGAGCAAAGCCTTCCTATCCCAAAAATCCGCGCAGTATTTTGGCAATATCATAATCCACCACCATCACCTGGTTGAATCATGGGCTCAGCTGGATGTGTCCGTTCAGACGGGAAAACCGATTCGACAGCGATCATCCTTCAGCGATGAAGAGTGGCGCCAAAATTTTTTAATGGGCATGTTTAACATGGCCATGAACATGGCGCCGATCCTCATTCCAGAAATTGATATTTCCGCCCGCCGGCACTTGCTGGACCTGGGTGGCGGCCCCGGCACCTACGCTATTCATTTTTGCCGCCATAACCCCCGCTTAAAGGCCACGGTTTTCGATCTGCCCACCACGCGGCCGTTTGCCGAAAATACCATCAAGCGCTTTGAACTGTCAGATCGAATTGATTTTCAGGCCGGCAATTATTTAAAAGATGAAGTTAACGGCCGCTATGATGCCGCCTGGCTTTCGCATATTTTGCATGGAGAAGGCTCGGATGGTTGTCACCAGATTATCCAAAAGGCTGTTGCCGCTTTAGAGCCCGGCGGAATCATCATCATTCATGAATTCATCCTCAACAATACCATGGACGGCCCTCTTTTTCCGGCCCTTTTTTCCCTGAATATGCTCCTGGGGACCGATGCGGGCCAAGCGTATTCAGAGCAGCAACTGAGGGACATGCTGGCGGCTGCCGGGGCAAAGAAGATCCGACGGCTGCCGGTTCGAACGCCAAACGATTCCGGCATCATCACCGCCATAATTTGACCATTTCCTTCTATATGATATCATAATTTTTAGCGCTGAAAAAAATGGAAGGAGTATTTGCGTAAATGGCAGACAAGGCCTTTGAACCGGTCGGTATAATAGGGCCGCAGATTTTCGGGCTTCCGGTGGATCGCGACACGTTGTTTTCCAATCATAAAGAGATCTATAAAAAACGCGTCGAAAAGCGGCAGCGCAAACTTATCGTCAAACTGTCTTTCTTAAAACCATTTCTAAAAAAAGGAGAAAAAATTCTTTTAGCGACGACCGGGTATTCGCCGATAAATTCCCTGCCCCAGTATGTGACCGGATTTTTCTTTGTCTATCTTAAGCGCTGCCTGTTTGTGTTTACCAACTTTCGGATTTTTCAAATGCCCACCACCCCGATCTACAAGTTCAAGCAGTCCATCTCTCAAATTCTTTATGCAGATTGTCAGTCCATATCGCTAAAAGGTGGGACCCTATCGGTTCGATATGCGCAAAACGGCTTAACCGAAAAATTTAATGCCATCGCGCTGCCTGAGAGAAGAAAAATAAAAGCGCTGATGAAACGAATGCCGCCTTCAGGTATCCAGAGCCGGTGGGGCCGGCGTTCCTACCTTTGTCCGCGATGCACGACTTTGCTTGAGAACGGCCACTATACCTGCAATGCGTGCCAGCTGAAATTTAAAAACAAAATTACCGCTACGACCATGGCGATTTTATTTCCGGGCGGGGGTTATTTTTATACGCGCCATTATTTTATCGGGCTGCTGAATGTTATTATTGAAATTTTTCTTGTGGGATACTTCTATCTAATCTGGCAGGATGTGATTCACAAGCCTGAAAACCGCATTCTCTATCTGGTGGGCCTGGCTGTTCTTTTTGTGATCATTAAAATTGTTTCAATCATTCATTCCAGCCATTTTATCGAAGAATTTATTCCTACCCAAAAGCAAGTCCAGACCGATCCGTCTCTCGTCCGATCTCACCCCACAAAACAAAAATCAGAAGACAGCCACTAGAATCCCATTGTCTGTTTGCCAGTTGAGCCTGTTGTGCCTGCCGAAGGTCTCCGCAAAGCGGGATATAGCCGGTTAAAAGAAGGTTATTCCCTATTAAACTGGTTCAACTTCATTTACGTAGCTTTGGGGTTATGGCTGTTCTTTCACAACGCTCCCTAAACCATTCAGACAGTGCACGATTCCGCTGCTGATAATTCATTCCGCTATTATCAGGGGTTGGTTGGAAAAGCTGCCCGACCCCCTTACTTAATTGAGCACACATTAGAAGCCGTTTTAAATTGTAGATTACGTCCAAGGGCGCGACGCAAACCGATTTAAAAGCGGAGCATACACGACAGTATTCGAGCATTTTGAACCGGTTTGCAACAATGCCCTTGGGCGTTAGATGCATTTTAAAACGGCTTCTAACGGTTCCATGAGAAGAGTGCCGCCCCCAACACCAAACAACCCAGCGTCATTAGTAAAAGGATCGTAATTTCGGGGCTGATTTGAATCAACCCGGCGCCGTCATGCATGACTTTGCGGGCGGCTGTGAGCATGTGGGTTAGCGGGAAAATGTTGGCAAAGGATTTAACCCACTGTGGCGCACCTTCCAGGGAGAACCACACTTCGGATAAAAACATCATTGGCCAGGAGATGAAGTTTAATATGCCGGTGGTAAATTCTTCGCTGGTTCCGCGGGATGCGAGCACCAGGCCCAGGGAGGTGAGGCTCAGGCTGCCCACGAAGAAAACCAGAAACAAATTAAGGTAGGAGCCCTCCACGACAAATGAGAAAAGAAGGTTACAACCCGTCCAGACGACCACAAGGGTAAACATCAGCAGAAATATACGTGATATGGCCTGGGCGGTTATATATTCAAATGCTGTCAGAGGGGTGACCTTCAGCCGCTTTAGCACCCCGTTTTTTCGATACCGCACCACGACATAGCCCACCCCCCAGAGTGCGCTGAACATCATATTCATGGCCAGAATGCCTGGAAACAGCCAGTCGATGTAGCGGATTGCGCTGCCCTTAATTTCTTTTTTTTCAGCTTTGGGTTCGTTTTCGGGTGGAATCAGGCTGGCTTTAAACATTTGTTCGACCACGTACCCTTTAGGCGATGAATCGCTGACCCAGTATTGATGAGGGTCGCGGCCGGTTTTTAGCAAAAAATCAATGCGGTGATGCTTGAGTTTCTTTAATCCTTCGGCAGCATCTGAAAACCCGATGAATTTAAGATGGTTCATCTCTTTGAAGCGCGCTGGGATGTCAAGCGCTTCTACGGAAACCCGCTCTGATTCGGCAGGAAATATGCCGATTTTATATTCGGTATAGGATTTTCCGCCAAAAATAATGCCGAAACCGGCCACCAGTAAAAACGGAAAGATAAAATTCCAGCCGAATGCCGACTTGTCTCGGAAAAACTCAAGATTTCTGGCCTTCAAAATGGCCCACAGCCGTTTAAAGCGCATGTTTATTCTCGTAACTGACGCCCGGTTAAATTCAAAAACACCGTTTCCAGATTGGGGGAGCGAACGGTCATGTCGGACAAATCAACACCATGGGCTATTAATTGCTTGAGGCATTGGTTGACATCGTCGGCTTTGATTTCGATGTTATCTTTAACGTTTCGCGCAGGCAGCGGGAAATTGTCCGTTGCAGGTGTAAAGCGATCCTTTGGCATGACCACGGTGGTACCCCGGCTGTGCTGTCGAATCAGCGCATCGGGCGTACCCTGGGCGATAATTTTGCCATAATCCATGATGGCAACTTTATCGCACAAAAATTGCGCTTCCTCCATGTAATGGGTGGTCAAAATGATGGTCTTGCCTGCAGCCTTGATGTCTTGAATCAGATCCCATAAATTGCGTCGTGCCTGGGGGTCAAGCCCTGTTGAAGGCTCATCCAAAAAAAGCAGCTGCGGCCGATTAATGAGTGCCAGGGCCAGCAGAAAACGCTGGCGCTGCCCGCCGGATATTTTGTCATTGTATTGATTTTGAAATTCACCCAGCCGGCATAGTTTGACAAGTTCTTCGATGGGGGCGGCCTGCGTGAAAAAGCTTTGAAAGGTTTGCAGTGTTTCGCGGACGGTTAAAAAATTAAGCAACGCCGTGCTCTGGAATTGAATGCCAACCTCTTCTCTGAAGGCTGGCGTGCGGGGACTTCCTTTGTATAATATTTCTCCGGATGTTGGCAGGATCACATCTTCGATGACTTCAATGGTGGTGGTCTTGCCGGCGCCGTTGGGACCCAGCAATCCAAAACAGACGCCCTGCTCAAGTGCAAAACTGACGTCATCGACGGCAACCACCGCGCCGTAATGCTTTACTAGGTTTTTTACTTCGAGGATAAAGTCCATCTTTGTAAGCTGTCAGTATTCAGGTGTCAGGAATAAAATGGTATCAGATGTCAGTGTTCAGGTGCCAGCCCTTCTTTTCGTCCCTGACACCCGAAACCTGAAACCAAAAGAGTCGTACATTGTAAACCTTCAAAAAAAGATATCAACCTTTTTTATCGATGCGATCGTTTTATCAAATGGCAACTGGCCACAGTTCTCAAATGGCTTGACATTCTGGTTATTGCACCTTAATTTTGGCCGTTCCCAGATCTGTCGGTAATCAAGAATGTCACATTTCAGGATAAATATGGTATGGATGATAACCACAAAGAACACGAAGATCACGAAAAAGAGAACCTATTAGAAATATTTTTAAAATTTTGTTTCTTAGGGTCTTTCGTGGTCTTCGTGGTAAAAGAATAATTAAGATGCAACTTGTTAGGTTCGATTTATGCCAGCGGTAATATCCATTGTAGGTCGCTCTCAATCCGGCAAAACCACCCTTATCGAAAAACTGATTCCCGAATTCAAAGGTCGCGGTTATACCATCGGAACCATCAAGCATTCTCACCATAATCCGGACATTGACCGCTCGGGCAAGGACAGCTCGCGGCACAAATCAGCCGGTGCCGATACGGTTATTTTTCATTCACCCGGAAAAATTGCGATGGTCAGAGACGATCATGCCGGCGACATGGATAGCCTTTTGGGCTATTTTGAAGACGTCGACCTGGTGATTACCGAGGGCTACAAAACCGGTAACAAACCCAAGATTGAGATTGTGCGCGCGGCGCGGCACTCCGAGCCGCTCTTGAAAGATGATGCGCACTTAATTGCGGTGGTGACCGATGTTAATTTGCAATCAAAGGTTCCCATTTTCGGATTTGAGGATGTGGTGCCGCTGGCGGATATGATCGAAAAAAAATTTCTATGAGCGTGGCCTCTTCTGCAAACACTTCCCGGGGCCTGAGCTGGCCCGTACTCGTTCCCGCAACCCTGCTCAAACGCTACAAACGATAGCTTTAATGATGGGCGGCTGCTAAGTTTGACAACAGTCTGAAAATCGGTTAGCTTCATTTTTTTTAACGCGGTTATCTGGGAAACGCCAGTTGGATCCGACTGATATTATTTCACCACGAAGAACACGAAGATCACAAAGGCAAAACACATCAATTTATTTTATCCTTTTGTGTTCTTCGTGCCCTTCGTGGTTATAAGGGCATCGCTTGAGCTTTCTGCATAACCGTATTTTTTAATAAAGCAAAAATAAACAGTGGAATAATGTCCGACTATTCTTTAGAAAATTTGATGTGCCACCGGGATAACCTGGAAAGCGTCCTAGATAATCTCAAAGAGGGAATAATTGCCCATGACATGGACCGACGCATCTTTTTTTTCAACACCGAAGCCGAGCGCATCACCGGTTATGGGCGCGAAGAAATCCTGGGTCGGGATTGCCACGAGGCTTTCGGCAGCCCATTTTGCGGGGAGCGCTGTGTCTTTTGCGAACATCCGCCCAACTTGGCTGCAAAATCCGAGTATACTATCAATATTAATACCAAAAGCGGCGAGCAGCGACGCATTGAGATGACCGTTACCAGCATGCGCGATGCGGATGACCAATATAGCGGTGTGCTGACGTCATTTCGGGATATCACCGACATTTTCAGTCTCAAAGAGCGCGCCGGTGAGCTGACCAGTTTCAGCAACATCATCGGTCAGGACAGCAAGATGATTGCGATCTTTAAACAGATCAAAGATGTTGGCGATTATGATTACCCGGTTCACATTGCCGGGGAAACCGGGACCGGCAAGGAGCTGGTGGCTGCGGCCATCCATAGCGAAGGCCGGCGCGGCGGTGCCCCCTTTGTACCGATCAATTGTGGGGCCCTGCCAGAAGGGCTGATTGAAAGTGAGCTTTTCGGACACGTCAAAGGCGCATTTACCGGGGCATTACGGGATAAAAAGGGCCGCTTTGAACTGGCTGGCGGCGGTTCGGTCTTTCTGGATGAGGTCACCGAGCTGTCCAACAACATGCAGGCCAAAATTTTACGGTTTTTGCAGGAGGGCCAGTTTGAAAGAGTCGGCGGCGAACAGACCATCACGGTGGATGTGCGCGTGATCAGTGCCACCAATAAAAACTTAAAAGATGCAGTTAAACGCGGCAAGTTTCGTGAAGATCTGTATTATCGGCTCAATGTGATTCCCATCCAGCTGCCGCCGTTGCGCGAGCGCAAAATAGACATTCCCTTGCTGAGCGAACACTTCCTGCAGGAAGCCCGTGAGCGCTACGGCAAAAAAAAGCTGCAGATATCCAGCAAGGCCATGTCGTTGATGCTTGATTACCGCTGGCCGGGCAATGTGCGCGAATTACAAAATGCGATTCAGTTTGCCATCGTCAAATCCAATGGCCGGGTGATTGCTGCCGATAATTTGCCGCTGGAGTTACGTGATCTTGAAAATATCTGTGTGCGGCGGGGGCCATCCCGCAAGCTGGATATTGATTCGGTTCGCTCAGCCCTCGAACGAACAGGTGGGAACAAGGTCAAGGCCGCCAAACTGCTGGGAGTGGGCCGCGCCACTCTGTATCGCTTCTTGGGCGATCACCCCGATTTAATGGAAACAGTTAATTTGCCGTTTTAGGTTATCCAGTTGAGCCGGTTGAGCCGGTTTAGCCCGTTAAAAAGTGAAAATATCTGATTTCATTTTTGTTACCGGCGAACGGGCCAACAGGCTCAACAAATGTTTATTACCTCGGTTTGGATTCAACTTAAGTAGACGCAAGCGGATAGAGAGGTATTGTTATGTACACCTTGGAAGAATTAAAAAAGGATACTGATTTAATCAACGAGATCGAATGGGACATGACACCCGAAGAGGCCGTCAAGCAGTATCTGGAATGGGGCAATACAGACTGGGGCAGTGGTAAATATGTAATCCGATCCAAGAGCGATTATACGACCTATTTTGTCGTCAATTGCTGGCGCAAGCCCTATTTAATATATCTTATTCGCCGCAACTCTGAAGAAGCAACCGAGCTGGCGGAATTCGAGCTTCCGAGCCGTTTTGAAAAAGATGTTTGCGAGCTCAAAGGCGTGTATGCTCTGGATGACGACGTCAAGGCCTGGCTACAAAAAGAATTAGGTATATAGCGTCTATCCCGGAAATGATTTATATGAATTAGGTCAGTCATGTCATTTCCTGAAAGCCGATCTAATTTAAAAGGTGGCTGTGGCCTGATATTTTGGATTTATCCAACGTGTAAGCCATTACCAGTACGCGGGAGCCGAGCATCCCAAATATCAGGCCACTGCGTAGAGGTGTAACATCTTACCAACATATCGGCCTTCAGAAAAAAACATGACCCCATCGACTAATGAGCTGACCTGCTATTCTGAGATAGGTTTTAGTGTTTTATCCTCAAATTGGGTCGGTCATGTCACTATTTCTAGCCGGGCAACGGGCTAACGGGCAACGGGCTCAACCAATGGTTGTTAGATGCATTTTCAGATAGTTTTTAGGATTCAAGAGGAAGGTTTATATGCAGATGGAAAAAATTGAAAGCAAAGAGCAGCTAGATCAGCTGGCCAAGGAATTCCGCTATATCATCACCGATATCATGTGCCGGGCGGGCGGCGGGCACATCGGCGGCTCTCTCAGTCTGGTGGAAATCATCATCACCCTGTATTTCAGAATTATGAAGATAAAGCCGGACAAACCCCGCTGGGAGGATCGTGACCGCTTTATTCTGTCCAAAGGGCATGCCGGCCCGACGCTTTATACGGCTCTGGCCTACAAGGGTTTTTTCGCCAAAGACGTGCTGCTCACGCTCAATGCCAACGGCACGAAATTGCCGAGTCACGTGGACCAGGTCATAACACCCGGCGTCGATCAGACCGCCGGCTCGCTGGGACAGGGGCTGTCGTGTGCCAACGGTATTGCCCTGGCCTGCAAGCTGGCCAACCGAAGCAACAATGTTTTTTGTGTTGTCGGCGACGGGGAATCACAGGAAGGCCAGATCTGGGAAGCGGCCATGTTTGCGGCCCAGCACAAACTCGACAATCTGGTGGTCATTACCGATTACAACAAAATGCAGATCGATGCCGAAGTCGAAAAGATCGTCTCTCTGGAGCCGGTAGTGGATAAATGGCGCTCCTTTGGCTGGGAGGTGTTCGAAATGGATGGCCATGATTGGGACGCTATTTATGAGACCATCAACAAAGGCATTGCTATTAAAGAAAAGCCGGCCATGATCGTGGCCCATACCGTCAAGGCCAAAGGCAATGTCTGTTACGAGAACCGCATCGAATGCCACTTTATCAGCATCCCTGACGAAGACGAGCGCCAGCGGGTCATCGGAGGCGTCTGTGCTGAAGGTGAAGAAAAGCCGTTTGAATTTAACTGGACACAAGGACAATAGGAATGACGTTACACGCAAAAGAGTTAAGAGCCGTCTATACCGATACGCTTATTGAGCTGATGAGCGAAAACAGAAATGTCGTTTGCCTGGAAGCCGACCTGGGAAAATCATCGGGCACCGTTCCGCGGGTGTGGGAAGCGTTTCCGGATCGGTTTTTCGATGTCGGAGTGGCGGAAGCCAACATGATCGGCATTTCCGCCGGCCTGGCCAATGAAGGCATGATCCCGTTTTGTGCGACCTTTACCCCGTTTGCCACCCGCCGGGCCTATGACCAGATCACGATTTCGATTGCCTATGCCGAAAACCCGGTCAAAATCGTGGGGACCGCTCCGGGGATCACCACGGCCAAAAACGGCGCCACCCACATGTGCTTCCAGGATCTGGCCATCATGCGCGCCATGCCGAACATGCGCGTTTACTGCCCGGCGGATGTCTATGAGTTGCGCGCGATGGTCAGGTACATGGCCGCCAGCCAAAAACCCGAATACATGCAGCTGATCCGGGAAGTCCACGCCCCGATTTTTGACGAAGACTATGAATTTGATCCCTTTAAAGCCAGGGTGTTGGATCAAGGCTCCGATGTGACCCTGGTGACAACCGGTTTGACCACTCAGTTTGCACGCAAAGCCGTTGCCGAGCTAAAGGAAGATGGCATCCTGGCCGAGCATATTCATTATCCGTCGGTCAAGCCGTTTGATGTCGAAACCCTTTTAGCATCCGTTAAGAAAACCAATGCGGTGGTCACCGCCGAAAACCAGAACGTGATCGGCGGTCTGGGTGGTGCGGTCTGCGAGGTTCTGGCCGACAACTATCCCGTTAGAGTCAAAAGGCTGGGTGCCCAGGATCGCTTCGGCGAAGTGGGAGACGTGCCCTACCTGAGTGAGACTCTGGGATTCAGCGCTGCAAAGATTGCAAGCGCCTGTCGAGAAATGAAAAAAACTGCATAGCGGCGAATGCAAACTCCCGCTCAAAAATTCTGGGACATCCGTCTGCAAAGCTGCCGAGAGGCGCTTGAGGAAAATAATTTTGAGGTCTTTATTGCACCAACCCCGTCCGATGCCGCCAGGATTGTCCGCGATCAGATTTTACCCCAATTGGACGTCAAAAGCGTATCCTGGGGGGATTCCTTGACGCTTCAAGAAACCGGAATATTAGAATTTTTCAAAGATGATCCCACCTTCGACTTGATTGAAACCTTTGATGAGAACGTACCCCGTGCAGAAATCATCGAGCGCCGCCGCCAGGCCCTTCCATGAAAAATCGTACCCCAAAGGCCGCATCAAGATCATTTTGATCAATCAAAATCTGGGTTTGTAAAACCGATCCCACCGCAAGGATGCCGGCGCTAAATGTGATCCCCTTTTCGGAACATTACAATGACAAGCGGTAGAAAACAAGAAATGGGGCCCAACCCGGGCTCCATTTCTTGTTTTCAAGGTCTGATTTATAAAAGAATTACATACAAAGCTGATATTGTGAATTCAGGTAAAATTAAATGCACTGTGTTATTTTCAATATTTCAGCGGTTTACTTATTTAAATTATTTTGATATATTCGTTTAAAATATATTTATTAATTTATAATGATAATATTAATTAAAATGATATTCATATTTTAAAGCTGTAGATAATTGGATAATACCATTATTCAGAAAGCTTATGTGATGCCTATACAACCATGTAGGGCACGAAGGACACGAAAGGATAAAAGTAAATGAATGTGTTTTGCCTTTGTGATCTTCGTGTTCTTCGTGGTGAGATAATATATGACGTATGCAGCCGGAATTTCTCTGATAACCGCTTTGGATAATTAAAGTATAGCTATGATCAAGTATAAAATCGATAAATCCCAGGGAATTATTTTCGCAACCATATCAGGAAATATCTCTTTAGAAGAGATCATGACCCACATTAGCGATATTATCAATGATTCAGACTTTTCAAGCGGTTATCATTCAATTATTACCGCAGAGAACGATCTGACAATTCCCTACGTAAAACCAGATAGAATCCAAATTATTCAAGATGTTTTAAACGGTTATGCTGAAATACGGGCAGGATCCAAATTTGCTGTCGTTTCCTCTACTGGTACGACACATGCCATTTTGAAAACTGCCTTGGAACTGATTGCGCCCATTTCTGCAAATATCCGGCTATTCCGCGATACGAATGATGCAATCGCTTGGCTAAAAGATTAACTTTCGCTGATTCATTATAATCGCCTCTAACACCTCGGGTATCTCCATCAAAGAACGGCTAGCAATCGGCCCAAATTAAAGCTTTTTCCACATTTTTCCGATAACAATCAGGTCAAGCTATCAATTCGAATATAAATGTTTGCTGTAGGTCAGTTATGGACGATAAAACGATTTTGATCATCGAAGATGATAAATTGAATATGAAATTGATTCGAAGCGTCCTCCAACTTGGAAGAAGATGTCGAATATTGGAAGCAGAAAGCGCTGAAAAGGGTATTCAGTTGGCCCGTGAGCATCATCCTGACCTGATCTTGATGGACATTCGGCTTCCGGGCATGAGCGGGTTAGAGGCTACCCGCGTCCTTAAAGATGATCCTGATCTCAATGATATCCCGGTCGTTGCCCTAACTGCGTATGACATTGAGGAAGATAGCGAGGAAGCAATCGATGCTGGATGTGAAGCATTCCTCCCCAAACCAATTGATACTCCCAATTTTAGAAAAACGATTGCAATGATTCTCTCGGCTTATGCCCCCGGTTATTTTCAATAATACCCGCAAAGTTAAACACCGTCCCATCATTTTTATTTCTCATTTACCCTTTACTAATATAAGTGCGGGAAATAAATCGCAGTTTTACTGAATATTTAAGTTTTCGTCTTTT
>JASFJF010000081.1:0-12183 GCA_050122255.1 Desulfobacterales bacterium | reverse complement strand
TCATAATATACGTGTGCAATGATGATTGGTATAGACAGCAATTTTATTGAAATCTTTGCATCACGATGTCTGGCAACGGCAAAAAACATTTGGAATAGACTAATTAAAGGACGAAAAATATTATTTTTTCTTCTATGTATTGGATCATTACTCATCTTTCTTAGATGAATACCGACACCGACTCTACGAAAATATAAGACCCGATCAACATAACACCATTTTCCGGATAATGCTAAGAGCAATAAAAAATGCCTATCATGTTCGAAGACACCGGGAAAAATACGATAGCAATATTTCAGAACCTCAGCGCGGAAAATTCCGTGGAAAAACAAGTTATACTTAATTTTGTTTTTGCCTTTTTTAACAGGCAACATTAATGAATAAATTAATCTATATGCGGATAATTTTTCCGGATTCCATTTGTCATTGAAACGCCGTACTTTATAAATATCATCATTTTTACCGAGCATCTGCACAGCGCTTGCAGCCAAGACAGCACTATTATCAGCTTCCAGTTTATCTACCAGATAAGTTATAAAATTCTTATCCCAGTAATCATCCTGACATGCATAAACAATATATTTTCCAGAACATAAATGTAATACTTTTTGAAAATTGCCAAGCGCTCCTAAATTTGTTGTATTCTTAATAAATGTTATTCTTGAATACTTTGACGCATATTGCTGGCATATTTTGATGGAGTTGTCATTTGAGCAATCATCAGCTATAATAATTTCAACATTCTCATATGACTGTTTTATCAATGTGCTGATGGCTTGTTGCAACCATTTTTCACCATTGTATACGGGCAAAGCAATACTGACTAAAGGTGCCGTCATAACTTATTTCTTTCCATGTAAAACCAAACCATATTTTGTTCCGTGCTTAACCTGATAAGCAAATCTTTATGTCGCAAAAAGCTGGTGTGCGCATGCTACAACTATTGTTAAACTCTTATCATTCCTTTATAGCTCTGAGATATCCTCCCGGATTGCATGTAAAAAGCAGTTTATTTTCTATCCTTTCATCTACAACAAACCGATCGTTCTGCTTTAAAAATGTGTCTCTAGCTGATTTTGGGCTGTTGCCGGGCCCCCAGGGCCGTTTTGCCGGTTTTGGCAGACTTTCCACAATCGTATCACCACATATTAAATAAAACTCCTTGCCGACCAATGGTGAATAGAGCTGCAGTTCTTTTAGTACATGATCATGTGTATGAAAGGAATCCAATATCACCATTACCTCACGACAATTACCGACAACGGATTTAACCTGATATAGAGTATCTTTTTCAATCGATGAGCCGCTAATCAGTGTTAATCTTTCAGAAAGCTTGCCGTGTGATGCAAGCCTTTCTTTTAGATCATCAGGCACATAAATATCTACCCCGATAATTTGTCCCTCTCCAAGAACTTCCATGAGAGTTGAATAAAAAAGCAGTGAGCCCCCCCAAGCAACACCCAATTCTATAATAAATTTCGGTTTGGTTTCGAAAATGATTTCCTGAAGTGCAAACATGTCTTGGGGAAGATTAAGAATTGGCTCACCGAGCCAGTTGCTCTGATGGATCCATTTGTATCCGTCAGCTCTTACCAACACGTCAAGGGCTTCCCGGTGCAATCTCTCATCTTTCATCATTTTTTTGGCAGATTCTATACGAAGTTCTTCAAATTCTTTTCGCGTAAACAATTTTGCCTTCCTTTACATGTGCTGAGAAATAGGAAATTCCGATTCAGATAGAAAGGGTATGTACTGTGATCAATAGTAATCAGTTCAACACAACTGCTCTATGGTTTCGTTGATAGCATTTTCCAAATCACCGTGGAAATTGAAACCCGTGCTCTTGAACCGCTTGTTTAAAACTTCATAGGACAACTGATTCATAATAGGGGATTCAACGAACTGAACGTTTACATCTCCTATCTTTTTCCGAATCATATCAACAATGTCTCTAACGGTCAGATTGGCCGTAAGAACATTATATACACGACCGTCAAATAGATCGCGAGAAATAATGAATTTAAGGGCTTCCACGGCTTCGGCCAGGTCGAGATAGGGGCGTTTCTGGTCATAAGCGGTCGTCCATATGGTCAGCGGTTGACCCAGCACCGCCTGCCAGCAAAATTTGTTAACCGCAGTGTGAAAACGCATTCCTGGTGACACCCCACAAATTGTGCCGAATCGGCAAGTGACAAATCGCAATCCGCTCGAGTTCCCAAGCGAAACAAGAAAGCTTTCCTCCTTTAACTTAGTTTCCGCGTAAGGGCTTTGCGGTTTTAGATCGCTTTCAGAACACGCTTCGTCAACCACTTCGTTTTGGGTGCCGTAAACGCTCGTGGAAGACAAGTGGATTATGGCTGTTCCCGTTTTTGAGCAGGCCTCTGCGACCCGTTTTAAGGCAGTGAAGTTTTCGTATTCGACTTTTTCACGGATTTCAAAACTTCCGGCGGCATCGGTAATCGCAGCCAGATGTACAGCCACATCTGCGCCATCAGTCAGTTTTTCGAGATCATATTCGAGGACATTTCCTTCAACAAAGACGTAATTGCCCTTCGTCGGAAGATTAAACAACGAGCAGTAGCGCTGTGTCGACATATTGTCAATCATTACGATTCGCGCTCCCGGAAAAGCCGCAGGAATTTCCCTGATAAAACGCGAACCGATGTGACCCAAAGCACCTGTGACCACAATTTTCATAATTTTATCTGAGGTAATGTTCTAAACAGGTTTCATAATATGCTTTGGTCTGAATCAACCCGCTTTTCAAATCATGCTGAGGATCCCAGTCCAAAACTTTTTTGATTTTCTGATTGCTGATGACGGCATCACCGACTTCAATCGATTTTCTGCTTTTGGGCCAGTCGACGAAGGTGACGCTCCCCGAACCTATATATTTAACTGTCGCTTCAGCAATCTGGGCAACACTGTAGTGTTGATCACCAACGACAAAATATGTTTCTTTATTGGTTTTATCCGACTGTGCCACCAAACTTAGAGCCTCAACCGCGTCATCAACATGAATTGTATTCCGCAATTGTTTCCCATCCCCGAAAACCGTTATCCCTTTTCCCTGTAATGCCAGCCCAATAAAATAATTATTAAAAGTGAATTCGGGGCTATGTATACTGGCCCGAGGTCCGAAAACATTGGAAAGCCGGACAACAGTTGCTTTCATTTGATAGGTATTAGCATATATCAACACAAATTTTTCAGAAACCGATTTATTAGCGGAATAGATATCCGTCGGGAATTCCGAATGATTTTCATCAGCAGGCTGGTAATGCAGTCTACCCAGTTGGGTGCTGGTGCCTAAGTGAACGAACTTTACGCCTTCATTGAAGCGGCGAATGGCCTCCAACAAATTAATCACTCCTCTGCTGTTTACATCCAGATCAATCCAAGGCTCCCGCATAGAAAATGGATGCGATGTAGAAGCTGCACAGTTGAAAATAACATCCTTGTTGACGACGTGCTGGGACACCTGCTCAAAACTGAGGATATCATGATAGAGAACTTCTACTGAGTCCTTTATCCGATGAATATTGTATAAGTTACCACCTGATCGTGGGTCCAGGCAATCGTAGATGGTTACTTCAGCCCCTAATTCGAGACACCGATGAGCCAAATTGCTTCCGATAAAGCCAAGGCCTCCTGTTATCAAAACTTTTTTCCCGTTTAATGAAGAAAATTCTTCTGCCATCAGTTTCCCTTTTTTCTATATATTGCTTGCCAATAAAAACTCCATGGTTTCGCCCACCCGTGTTTCATACAAGTCCATTTGGTGGACGGACGGTAGGCTTTTATAAACTTCATCGATTGCTTGCTAACTTCCTTATTGTTGTGAATGTCGATAATATCTCTCAATAACCCTGTTTCTAAAGCCATTTTAACAACTTCGTTGCCGTCACTGTGTGAATCCAATGACTTATCCATATACTTGCCAACAGGATTTTTGACGAAAAAATTAAAACACTGATCATCGATAAATTCCAGATACAAACGGACCGTGTCCTCATCCATTTCCGAAAATGAATCAATATTGAGGCATAACCCGTATTGTCGGTTTTTGATTTCATTAAATTGATTGATGTCGAAAAAGGTAATTTTGCTGAAACTATTTTTATTAAGGACGATTTTTAAATATTGCTTTGAGACTTCGAGCACGTTTTTCAAGTCGATTATTGTATATTGATTTATTCTATAATTAGAAAGTATGGCATGGCAAGTTCGGCCGTATCCGGCTCCGATTTCTATAATGGATGCATCTTGAAAATCGAAAGAATCTTCAATGAATGATATTTCAAAAACAGATTGAAGATAATCAAGACAAACATTTTGATTATTGAAACGAATCGAATAGGGCTCACCGATTTCCTTTTTATGAATCTTTATCAATTTGTCCCATTCGCGGTTCGATAATGTGGTGCAGATGTAAAAGATCAATTCTTTCAAATAACGGACACCATTAGTTTGCGGGTTCCAAATCGATAGCTTATGATTCACCTTATTCGATTTAAAATTTGCAAGGTCCTGTGTTATATTATCGCTAATATGTGTACGGTCGATATATTCCCACAATTTGCTTTTACGCGGGTAGGATGTTTCCATCTAACCTTCCTTTTGTTGCGATTTGCAGAAGTCTATAGTTCGACTTATGCCTTCATCAAGAGAATAAAACGGTTTCCAGCCGGTACACGCAGAAAACTTTCTGATATCGGCGACAAAACTTCTCTCCTCAATCCGAGACAAATGGGACGGGGGATCGACATGGACAACATCTACGCGACGATTCGTTTTCTCAAAAACCCCCTCCGCAACGTGGTTAACGGCCTGGGCGATGGAATAACCTGTACCGGAACCAATAACAAAATGATTTGTATTCGTTTTATCAATGCACTTGGCTGCAAGCAAAAATGCATTTACTACATCATCAACGTAAATATAATCCCGCATATGTTCGCCCGATCCATAAATGGTCAAAGGTTTACCAGCGACTGCCCTCTTAACCATCAAGTTCAATATGCCCCGATCGGCGCTGCTGCTTTTCGGACCCGGCCCATACACATTAGACAACCTCAAAACGCAGCCTCTGACAATTCCCCGGTTCGCGTAATAGAGCAAATATTTTTCAGCCATCAACTTATGGATATCGTAAATGGAAATCGGCGCTTCATAGTGCTCCTCGTTAACGGGGAGACTGTTTGAAAGTCCGATCTCAGTTGCCGTTCCTACAAATACGATAGTCGGCTTAAAACCAATAGTCTCGCATGTTGTTAATATTTTCAATGTGGGAAGAACATTAATATTTAGATCGCTTAACGGATCTTCGTCCGCTTTGTAGGAACTCGTTTGAGCTGCTAAATGATAGACAATGTCGATATTTTTTAGCCATCGCTCCCAATCTTCAGCGGAAGTAATATCCGCTTGCATATCTATTACCCTCGCGCCCTGCTGAATTGGCACAAGCTTGCTGATATCCCTACTCAACCTAAAAATGGTGCAATCGACTTTAGAAAGGGCATTTACGATGCTGCTAGCGATATACCCACTACTTCCCGTTATGAGAATATTCTTTTTCTTAAAATATGAATGAAAAGATTGTGACTTACTTGCCATAGTGGATTACCATCGAACACTCACTTAATAGCCGGTCCCTTGAACCAGTCGAATCCTATTTCTGGATCATCGAAGGGAATCCGGTGCTCGTCTTCGGGGTCGTAGACGTGTGAGGTCAAATAAAACAGATGGACTAATCCTTGCACTGTCTTGCAACCGTGTGCGACACCCGGTGGAATCTTGATGACAGTGGCTGGTTGTAAATCACCCATGAGAAAATCCATTGTTTTTTTGTAAGTTGAAGATTCCCGGCGTAAATCGTACAAACCCACACGAAGAACCCCTGAAACCACATACCACCAATCCGTTTGAATTTTATGGTAATGCCACGCCTTAATGACATTGTCGAACATCAGGGAATGGCTCCACTGGCCAAATCCATCAGCAAACGCATCATCTGTAACGCGAATGATCTCTCTGAAAAATCCCCTGTCGTCAGGAAGCGTGACCAACTCTTTGAAGACGACACCTTCGATCATTTCCTCACCTCTGAATCCGGATCCAATTATCGAGATCTCCTAAAAGCTCTTGCAGACACCCTCCCGGATAGGATCTTTCAAGAAACGAACTCCTTCACGGCCTTTACAACTGAACACGCCTCGCTTTCGGTCAACTCAGGATACATGGGTAGGGAGAGTATCTGGCGCGCCACACGTTCCGTCTCCGGCAACTGACTGTTGTCAATGTCGGCATAGGCAACCTGCCTATGAACCGGCACCGGATAGTGTACCGCTGCGCCGATGTTTTGAGAATGCAGATGCTGCATCAGCCGGTCGCGGTTCGGAGTGCCAACGACAAAAAGATGATATACATGACCAGCGCCTTTATGAGCACCGGGCAAAACCAGGCCGGTTTTTAAAAGTCCCTTAATATACAGATCTGCTATGCGATTGCGGGCGCGATTGTCATCGTCAAGATATCTCAGTTTTATTCGCAAGATTGCCGCCTGAATCTCGTCCAGGCGGGTGTTCCAGCCTGGGGTCTGGCTTATGAAGCGCTCGGCCCACCCATATTCACGGAGAAGTCGAGCCTTTTCGGCCAATTCTGGATCATTTGTAACAACGATTCCGCCGTCGCCCAAGGCACCGAGATTCTTTGTCGGGTAAAAGCTAAAGCAAGCCATATCTCCAAAAGAACCGACCCGCCTGCCCTGATAAGTCGCACCGTGGGCCTGAGCGCAATCCTCTATGACGCAAAGGTCATATCTTCTGGCAATTGCGAGGATCCTATCCATGGGGGCCGGATGGCCATAAAGATGCACGGGAACAATGGCCCTGGTCCTTGAGGTTATCCTTTTAGCCAAGGTTTCCGGATCCATATTATAGGTTGCGGGATCGATATCAACAAATACCGGCTTGGCACCGGCCAATTCGATAGCCGCCACGGTAGCCACGGCTGTGTGGGAAACGGTAGCCACCTCATCACCATATCCAATACCACAGGCCACAAGGGCCAGATGAAGCGATTCGGTGCCATTGCCCACACCTACAGCATGGCTTACACCGATATAATCTGCAAACTCCCGTTCGAAAGCACTGACTTCATCCCCCAATATATATCGCCCGCTTTCCAAAACGCGTTTGACGGCAGCATCTATTTCCTGTTTGTGTGCCAGATACTGAGCTTTAGGATTCGCGCAGGGTATCAATGGAAGATCCTCACTTCTGGTACATAAACAAGCCATTGACCGCCGGCATCACTAAAATTCTTCTCTTTGCCCATGATCTCCTCGCCGTGGTTCCAGGCAAATAGAAGAGCGACATCGGGATACCTGCTGCAGAAATCATCATAAGGTTTTACCGGTATGTGCATTCCTGGGCTGTATTTTCCCTGCTTGGTAGGCGTGGTATCGCTAATAAATTCAACCAAATCCGGAGTAATGCCGCAGTAGTTAAGTACTGTCGTGCTTTTTGAAGTCGCACCGTATCCGACGACTCTCTTTCCTTGCTTCTTGAGGTTGGCCAAGGTGTGCATCAAGCTATCGCGAGACCGCTCCACGTTGCGCCTGAACCCCTTGAACATTTCCCTGCTATGCAGGCCGAGTTTTTTCTCTTTGCGAATCTGAGCCTCGACATCCGCAGAAATTGGAAAGACGCCCTGATGGGCAATCATGTAACGCATGGAGCCACCATGAACATTTTGTGGCATAATGTCAATAAGTTGCATTCCATATCGATTGAAGAGGTGCCGGACAGATGTTACCGAAAAGTAGAACACATGTTCATCATAGATCTGATCATATGACGTTATTTCCACGATATCGCCAAGATAGGGCTCTTCGAAGATGAACATGCCCTCCGCCTTAAGCAGTCTGGAGACACCTTGGATGACAGAATCCAGATAAGGGATATGGCACATGACGTTGGCCGCAACGACGACATCCGCCTGTCCACGTTCAGATTTGATGTGCCCGGCTACAGATTCCTCAAAAAACTCGCATACGGTTTCAATTCCCTTCTCCCTGGCAACTTGAGCGACGTTACCCGAAGGTTCAACGCCGAGATGGCGGATTCCTTTGTCTGCAAAATGCCTGAGCATGATGCCATCGTTGCTGCCAATTTCGACGACAAAAGGATTTCTATCGGTCATGTAATTGTCCATCACCAGTTTGGCGAAATCCCTAAAATGAGAGGCCATCTTAGAGGAGATGGACGAAAAATAGGCGTAGTTATCGTGAAACATCATATTCCGCTCGGGTTGCTCAACCAATTGCACCATGGTGCAATGGTTACAAAACCCCACCATCAGCTCATAAAAGTATTCTTTTCCAAATTCTTCCGGGGCTAAAAACCCGTTGGCGATGGGCATTTTCCCAAAAGAGATAAATGGATCAAATGCATTGTCACATATACGGCATTTTGGCATGGATCAACCTATCTTTAATTTCGATTGATTATTTGCAGCAGATATTCTGCATAAAAGCAATTGCCTAAACTTGCAGCTAAAATTTCAACCTGCTCAACATTTATAAAGCCCATTCGATAAGCAACTTCTTCAACACAGGCGATCTTCAATCCTTGTCGCCTTTCAATGGTTCGAACAAAATTACTTGCCTCCAGAAGGGATTCATAAGTCCCCGCATCGAGCCACGCAGCGCCCCGCCCCAAAATAGTTACTGTTAAATCACCACGCTTTAAGTAGATATTATTGACATCTGTTATTTCATATTCTCCCCTCTTTGAGGGTTTTAAATCAGCAGCAATATGGATGACGTCGTTATCATAAAAATAAAGACCCGGAACGACGTAATTTGATTTTGGCTTTATCGGTTTTTCCTCGATACTGAGCGCTTTTCCATGATCATCTATCTCAACCACTCCGTATCTATGAGGATCATTCACCCAATATCCAAAAATAATTCCTCCTTTTTTAAGCTTGGCGGATTGCTGTAATATTTCCTGAACGCCTTGCCCGTAGAAAATATTGTCGCCCAGAACCAAACAGACGGTATCATTTCCGATAAAATCCCTGCCCAGTACAAACGACTGAGCAAGTCCTTCGGGCTTCGGTTGTTCTTTAAAGGCGAGACGTATGCCAAATTGCGATCCGTCTTTTAACAAGTGTTGAAATCTCGGCAGGTCCTGAGGAGTGGATATAATGAGTATATCTCTAATACCTGCCAGCATCAGGACCGACAGCGGATAGTATATCATCGGCTTATCGTAAATAGGCAAAAGCTGCTTGCTTCCCGCAATTGTGGTAGGGTAGAGTCTTGTACCCGATCCGCCCGCTAAGATTATTCCCTTCATTTTTTCCCCAAATGGATAGTTACGGTGATATTTCTCAATTAAAAAAAACGATATTGATCGAGCAGTTTTCTAACCCTTTCTTTCTCTACTGTACTAATTTGACGGTAGTAAGATGTTACATATTCATGGCAGATACCTCTTAATTTAAGAATATATTTTTCATCGGCTGCCCAGAGGAAATTATCTGTTTTGGTGTTCTTTGAAAGTTCATCGAGAAAGGCGTTGAGCCTATGCTGGGCCGCCAGGGATTCCTCAATTCTTTTTTCAAGAAACAATTCATATATTTCGATCATCGGCTCCGGGATGCAGCATGACAGACTCGAGGTATGGCCCTTGGACCCCATGCACAGGCAGGCGTGCAGCTGGCTGGCCACCGCCGTAATAACCTGGAATTGGTCATCCGCCATACCGGCGACTTTTGTCACCGACACCGTATTGGAATTGCTGAATTTAAAGCCGGCTATATTGGGGTGTGGCTTTAAATTGGCGACAAATTCTGGCGTAACCGACCGGCTCCAGTTGCCGCTGACATACATCCACAATGGTTTCGGGCAATTATCCGCGATGTGCCGATAAAACCAATCAACGCGATCCAGGCTAAGTTTTGGATTATACGGCATGACATGGTAAGCGTCGAATTCGAGCTGCTTTGTTTCATCAATAAAATTAAAGATATCCTCCAATGCAAAAAAACCGGCGCCCAGTATGAGCGGCGCTTTCCCGGCATTCGCTTCACAGGCAGCCTGGGCCGCCTTAAGGCGTTTGGCAAATGACAGATTCATGTCCTCGCTGCCGGTGCCCAGAACCCACAGACCACCAATGTTTTTCGTATTTAGAAATTCGATAAGCCGTTTTAATCCCGGCACATCGATATCCTCATTGGCCGTTAAGGGTGTATCAACGACAGGAACAATCCCTCGCACGGGTCTTGTTTTAATCATCTAAACCGATCCTCTCTTTGGTTGTGACGGTTCTCAAAAAAAACCAAGTTAATCCGTTATTTTTAGGAGTCGTCCAAACAACAGCGATCGACACAATATCTCATTTCAGCGGTGCATGAAATCGTCTATCCGATCCTTGTAGCCTTTAGAATTTTTGCTGCCTTGTTTTTGCTAGGTAATTCAGATAGGTTTCCGCCATTAAAAAATCGGCCTCCGTATCAACATCTACCGAATAAATCGAGTCCATCAGGATTGGAATCTGTCGTGGTGAAATCAATTTGTTGTTCCGGATGAAATAGTCTTTTTTTACGGCATACAATGCCGCGTTGTATATATAAAAAGGTTCGCTATCCGCCGGGTCTGCCACAGGACAATAATCCTCCAAAACACCGTTTCGAATGGCCTTTAATATGGGATCACGTTTTTTAAAAGGGCCTTTTACGCTAACCGCAGAATCCAGATCCGATTGCCAGAGCATATCAACTGCTTGATCGATGTGAGCCGGATTTCTGATCGGACTCGTCGGCTGCAGCAACACGATAATATCGTAAACGATCTGTTTTTGGCTTTCCATAAATTTAAGCGCATGGTCAACAACTTCAATATTTCGAACCGTATCGGTTGCCAGTTCTGCCGGCCTGATGAATGGAACCGGGGCACCATAATTTTTAGCAACATCTGTAATCAGCAGGGCATCAGAAGATACCAGATAGTCGGTAAGTCGTTTTGCCTTTTGGGCGGCTTCGATTGTCCAGGCGACCAGAGGCTTACCGGCCAGCATTCGAATATTTTTATTCGGAAATCTTTTTGAGGAGCCCCGCGCAGGAATAACCCCCAGAACTTTCGGCCGCTTTACGCCATTTTTTGAATTATTTTGCTTCGCCATTTTAGGACGGTGTTAATTTAAACATGACCCCGGATATCGGTTCAATTTTTAACCTGCAATTGTTATCCAGTAAATGCTGAAACTGCAATAACTTTTTGTGAAGTGCTTCAGTGGAAATACCGGGATAGCGGTGGCGCTGGAATTCAGGCCGATTATGGGATCCGGGAAGTTTAGATTTTACCTGCTTTGCTAAATGCAGCCCCCGCGTTACCAGCCAGCGTCGGCTTCTTTTTGAAATGGTTTCTACCGCCGATGGGTCCACATTTATGGTATCTACCACATCCAGCATTCGCTCGCATGCCAGCAGACCGGTTTTAGCGGATAAATGATGGTCAATGAGGTTTCTGCGTTCATCGCCGTCGGCAACCCCCACTACACCTATTAAGATCTTTTGCAGTATCTCCCGCAGCTCTTCGAATGTAAAACACTGATGGCTCATTTGGTTGGGCAAACGGTAAAATCCGTTATCATATGTTTCGTTGATACTTGCCCGGTAACTGATTGCAGGTGTCCCGGTTACATACGCCTCAACACCCGTAGTGCAACCATTGTGAATGACAGCTTTTGCGGCCATCAGCCACGGAACAACGTTCCCTTCGTTGTTAACATGTACCCGCTGACATCGATTTGCGATTTTGCGATACACCTCGTAATTTTCGGTCGGATGAGGTCTGACCACAATGGTATTTTCCGGAAACGCCTGCTCCAGCCGGGGAATCATCTGCTGAAAATCTCTAAATACAGACTGCTTATGGTCTCTCAGGCCTTCGGCATATTCCCGGCTCATGCCGCGGGCAGCTCTTCCAAACTTGGCTTTTCGATCTAAATTTTGAGTCGGCTTGAAAAGATTCATATCCGGACCAAAGGCATTCACATGATTGAAGTTGGTGTTGATCAGGATAAAATCGCCGTATCGTGAACCAAATTCTTCAACCTCTTGTTGATAAAACGGCCGCAACTCGGGCCGCAGCATATCACTGCGAGGGTTCCC
>JASFJF010000080.1:0-12263 GCA_050122255.1 Desulfobacterales bacterium | reverse complement strand
AACATCATCGTCGAAATGATGGAAAAAGGCGTCAACTGCCCGCAAACATCCAGCCTGGGGCGGCTGTTTGATGCCGTGGCGGCCATTGCCGGCGTTCGCCAGGAAGTGAATTTTGAGGGGCAGGCCGCCATGGAGCTGGAAATGCTCGCAGACGGCCGCAACGATTCGATTTATGAGATTCAGTGGACAGCGCCAGCGCCGATTAAAATATTACCGCAAACCATCATACGCGGCGTGGTGCAGGATATTCAAAACGGGATGCCGACCGCTGATATCAGTGATCGGTTTCACCGGACCCTGATCGTTCTGTTTGGCGAAATATGTGCGACGATTCGTCGCCATTATGATTTGAACCGGGTGGTGCTCAGCGGCGGCTGTTTTCAAAATTCTTTGCTGCTCAAAGGCCTGATCGGGCAACTGGAGGCACAACAGTTTGAGGTTTTCGCCCACCAGCAGGTGCCGGCCAATGATGGCGGGATTGCGCTGGGGCAAGCACTTGTCGCTGCTTCTATCGCAGATGCATCTTAATTGATGCTTTCACAGGACTAAATTAGAGCCATTACTAACCGGGCCAAAGGCACAAGGCGTAAGGCGTAAGGCGTAAGGGAAAGATGGCGGTGATTCAGCAAAAAATCAAGCCATGTGCCTTATGCCGTGAGCCGTGTGCCAAAAGCGGGAGCGATATTATGACCCTAAAACATATTGACGAATACCGGGATGCAGAGATATCCCGCAACTTGATTGAAAAAATTAAGCTCATCGGTCAAAAAGAGGCACGCCTGATGGAAGTATGCGGGACCCATACGGTTTCGATTTTCAGAAGCGGAATCCGATCGGTGCTGCCGGCGACCATTTCGCTGCTTTCCGGCCCGGGATGTCCGGTGTGCGTGACCGACCAGGCTGAAATCGATGCCTTTATCGAACTGGCCCGAATCGATGATGTGATCGTAACCACATTTGGTGACCTGATGCGGGTTCCAGGTACCCAATCGTCGTTACAAAAAGAAAGTGCTGCAGGGCGCGATATTCGAATGGTGTATTCGACCTTTGATGCCCTTGAAATTGCCAGAAAGAATCCCGCCAAACAGGTTGTTTTCCTGGGTGTCGGGTTTGAAACCACCGCTCCGACTATTGCAGCCGCGATTTTGTCGGCCGCCCAGACAAACGTTGCCAATTTTTCGGTCATCTCGGCCCATAAATTGGTTCCCCCGGCGCTAGAAGCACTTATGGCCGCATCCGATGTTCAGATTGACGGCTTTATCCTGCCCGGCCATGTTTCGGTGATCATCGGATTGGACGCCTATCAGCCCTTTTTCGATCGACACCAAATTCCCTGTGTGGTAGCCGGATTTGAGCCCACAGACATATTGCAGGCCATATTCATGCTGGTGGAGATGCTGGAATCGAAAAGTCCGGGTCTGGACAACGCTTATCAGCGGGCGGTGACCGCCGAGGGCAATGCCAAGGCCCAGCAAATTTTGACTGAGATTTTTGAGCCGGCCGATACTTGCTGGCGTGGGATTGGTATGATTCCGCAAAGCGGACTCAAAATTCGTTCGACCTATGCGGCTCATGATGCCGCAAAATTGTTTGACGTCCAGGTTCCGGATGCCAAAACGCCGAAGGGCTGTGCCTGTGGCGAGATTCTGACCGGCACCAAAACACCGCCGGAATGCACGCTTTATAAAAAAGCCTGCACGCCCATGGATCCGGTGGGGCCCTGTATGGTTTCCACTGAAGGCACCTGTGCGGCCTATTACAAGTATCATAGTGATTAAACGGACAACTATTATGGCAACAGACAAAATTCTACTGGATCACGGTAGCGGCGGCAAGATTTCCCATAGCCTTACCAAGGACATGATGCTGCCGGTTTTTGACAACGCCATTCTGGCGGCCCTCAATGATGGGGCCATTTTTGAACTGGAAGGCAGCCGATTCGCGTTGTCGACCGACTCTTACACCGTTGATCCCATATTTTTTCCGGGTGGCAATATCGGTGATCTGGCAATCAACGGCACCGTTAATGACATCGCCATGTGCGGCGCCACACCGATTTATCTGAGTGTCGGTTTGATCATTGAAGAAGGGCTGTCGCTGACGGAGCTGGATACGATTATCAACACCATGGGCCGGGCGGCAAAAGCGGCGGGTGTTACGGTCATCACCGGGGATACCAAGGTTGTACCCAGAGGAACGGCCGACCGCATTTTTATCAACACCTCCGGGATCGGCCTGATTCCCCGGGGGATCCATGTGGCCAGCGATAACGCCAGGGCTGGTGATAAAATTATTTTAAGTGGCACAATTGCCGATCACGGGATTACCATTTTAACCCAGCGTGAGGGTCTTTCTTTTGAAACATCGCTGCAGAGTGATTCGGCGGCATTAAATCACATGATCAAGAAGATGTTTGCGGCTGCGGATCCTGCCGGCATTCATGTCTTGCGGGATCCGACCCGCGGCGGTGTGGGGACGGCTTTGAATGAAATTGCTGAAATGTCGCAAATCGGTGTTGAGATCATCGAAGATAAAATCCCGTTAAAAGCAGAAGTGGCAGGTGCCTGCGAATTGCTGGGATTTGATCCTCTTTATCTGGCCAATGAGGGTAAACTGCTGGCATTTGTCGAATCGGAATGTGCCGACGCGGTGTTGCAAACCATCCGGTCCGATCCCTGCGGCAAGGATGCTGCGGTGATCGGGGAGATCGTCACCGAATATCCTGGCAAGGTGTTTATGAAAACCCGCATCGGGGGCAAGCGCATTGTCGATATGCTGGCTGGGGAGCAGCTCCCCAGAATCTGCTAAAACCGGGTTTTAAAGCCGCATCTAATGTCCGATGGCTGCGTTATAAGCCGCTTCAAAATACTCGCGTACCATCGTGTACGCTCCGCTTTTGAAGCGGCTCAAGCCTTGCCCTCGAACATGATCTACGCCTTTAAATCCCGGTTTAACCCAATAACAGGCTACTTTTTGAGGTATTATACACATGCGGCTTGCTGAACGCATCAATCTTAATGAAAACAGACGTGAAATCCGGCTTATAAATTCCGCCGCAGGTGGATTGGGTTCCGTCACTTTCCTCCGGAAAGTGGCGAAGAAAATAATTCTGAAAATACAGCAGATAATGTCCAAAGAACTAAAATGAAAAAATATACAAAAATTATCATCGTAACTTCCATGCTATTTGCGTTGACCAGCCTCTGTGAGGCGCAGAAGGAACATTTGATTGCGGGTCGCACGATGGGGACGACCTATCACATCAAGGTGGTTACCGGTGATGCGGGAGGCGTCAGTGGACTTAAAGATAAAATTGAGCGGCGCTTGTTGGGGCTCAACCGGGTTTTTTCAACCTACATCAAAGACAGCGAAATTAGTCGCTTCAATGCTATGCAGCGGGCCGGGGAAAAATTTGAAGTTTCCCAGGATTTCATTCAGGTGATGCGGGTTGCGCGCGATATTTACCGGCTTTCTGAAGGTGCTTGGGATGGGACGATTAATCCGCTGGTGGATTTGTGGAGCTTCGGGCCCACCCGGCGCAAGCCACACAAGCCGCCGGCCAACGTCATTAAAGCCCTGCTGCCCGAAATTGGATTCGAGCACATTCAAATTATAGAGCCGAATTTTTTGGTGAAGAATCTGACCTCGGTTACCCTGGATTTAAATGCCATAGCCAAAGGGTATGCCGTGGATCAGGTTTCCAAGCTGGTGGCAGACGGCGGTTACAAGAACTATCTGGTTGAAATCGGTGGCGAGATATTTGCCGCAGGGTTTCGTCCTGACGGCCAGCGCTGGCGGGTGGGCATCAATCGTCCGCAGAAAGATGCAGCATCTAATGAAGTATACAGGGTCGTGTCGATTTTTAATCAGGCTTTTGCGACCAGCGGCGATTACCGTAATTTTTTTGAAATCGATGACGTGCGCTATTCGCATGTGATTGACCCGCGCAGCGGTTATCCGGTTTCAAACGGGGTGGTCAGTGTTTCCATTATAGCAAATAACTGCACCCTGGCAGACGGCCTGGCAACGGCCATCATGGTTATGGGGGCCGAAAAAGGCATTCAGCTTGTAAACCGGCTGGACAACGTCGAATGCCTTATCGTTGTTGAAAAACCAGATGGCGGTCTCGTAGATTTTACCTCAACTGGATTTGCCCCCCTCAATCAATAAAACCTGATTTTTTATAGGGGACGTTCTTTACTTATTAATTAAATTGCCTGCCAGTTGATACTTCATGTCCCTGGTAATCTTTTCACCGCGAACAACAGACTTGCTGACGGCCGGGACCGAAATGTTCAGCCTTTTTGAAAGCAGAACCATACTCATACCCAGCTCGCGGACTGCCCAATAGCAAAGCAAGCTGCGTGCTTTGACAATATGGTGATACCGTCCTGATGCCCACACCTCAGCTGTATCCATGTCTAATAGATCTGCCACCCGTTGCGCAATTTTATCCAGATCAAATCCCTGAGCCTGGAGCGCAGACTTTCTTTCCATGGCCTCATTTGCAGCCTTTAGCGTTCGTTCGACAAAATCACCATCACCTAAAATTCGCTCGTCTCCTTTCTGGTAATTTTTAGTTTGACGCATCAATGCAAGAGCCGACCAGCCGCCAACGCTGCGGACTAGTCCCCCTCCAACCAGGTCTGGTCTGTTGCCCTGCGCGACACCTTTTTTGACAAACTTTCTGTAAGACCGCAGCGCCATATAACGCTTATCATGAAACAGTGACAGAATCTTATCAATTTCCTGCCACGAACGGCTTGTGTTTCCTAAAATCGCACTGTGTCCGCAATAAGGATATTTATCCAAATGTTCAATGCCTTTAACAAGTTTGCCGCGCAAGGGATTTAGATGAATGTAACGAACCAGCTCTAATAGATATTTATTTTCCTGACACAGAATTGATTTATAGCGATTTTGAAAAAGATGCCCTTGGCGATTGTGCCTGCGATTATGATAAATGGCATATCCGGTTAGAAGTCTTCTCATTATTGTGGAAATGGGTACGATGCCGGTCCTGAGCAATAAGTGAAAATGATTGGGCATGAGTGCCCATGCATAACAGGGAGTGTCGGTATCTGTCAGAATTTTTTCAAGGCGCTTTAAAAAAAAGTGCCGGTCTTTTGCGTCAAGGAAGAGCTTGCTTTTAGCGATTCCTCTGCAAATGATATGATGGAGTGCGCCGGGTGCGTCTATGCGTGCTTTACGGGGCATGCACAACCGATAGCACTTTGGAATGATGATATCAAGTTATTAAGTAAAGAACGTCCCTAAATAAAAATAGGTAATTTTTTGGAATTGACATCGGCAGGTATTCAGCATATGAATTGTAAACGATTAATATTGACTTTGCCTGCGCAATTTTGTCTTGGCCGCGATTCGACAGCTGCTGGATGATGCGAAAGGGTAAGCCTATGAACTTCTCCTTTAACGAGATGTTGCAATGGACACTTCGCAAGCCATTAGTTGTCATAACGATCACTGTGGCAATCACGCTTTTTTTCGCCTGGCAAATTCGTCATCTTTCCTTTAAGACCTCGATCTATGATCTTCAAATTGAAGATCTTCCGGAAACCATCCAATACCAGGATTTCAAAAAGCTCTTCGGCTCGGATGAGATTATACGGGTTGTCGTCAAAGCTGACAATGTTTTTGACCCGCTGACCTTTAGCAAAATCGAGCAACTGGCAGAGAATGCTGCTCAAATTGAGGGCATCAGACGTGTGATCAGCCTGCCGGGCATAAAAAAAGCCGTGGATGTGGCCGGCACCTGGGGCATTGATAAATTTTATGCTGTTGTTTCCGGTGCTGATCTTTTCCAAAAAAACCTTTTTTCGAGGGACGGCAAAACCACTGCGCTCACGCTGGTGCTAAATAACGATGCTTCGCCTGATGAAGTGATTCAGCGTATCAGAAAGTTGATTGCCAATTCATCCAGGGAAATAAGTCTGTATCAGATTGGGATGCCGCTGGTATCCGAGGCACTGGCCAAATCTACCGAGAAAGATTTTTCACGCTTGCCGCCGATAACCTTTCTGCTGATTGCGATCATCTTTTTTTGCCTGTTCCGAAAGCTACGCTATATCCTGATGCCCTTGACCTGTGTGGGATTTGCGCTGGTATGGACGTTCGGTCTCATGGCTCTGTTACGTATCCCGCTTTCCATATTAACGATGATAGTCCCGGTTTTTCTCATTGCGGTCGGAACGGCCTATTGTCTGCATATCATCTCTGAATACATTGCCTGCCAGAAACGGGCGAATTCCCCGGTGGGTGTGACCGTAATGACGTTTTCCCGTATCGCTTTTCCGACTTTTCTGGCGATCCTGACGACCATTATCGGCCTGGGTTCCCTGTTGGTCAACCGCATCACCATGATTCAAGAATTTGCACTGTTCTCCTGCTTCGGCATGGTCAGCCTGTTGACGATTGTGCTGACGTTTCTTCCGGCGGTCTTATCGCTTTTGCCCATTTCAACCCGAAAACAAAGCGAAGAAATCGGTACGGCCTCCCTTTTTCAAAGATATATCGACAAAGTCGTCGAACTCAACTTAAAGCATCAAAGGATGACCTTACCGGTTATCGGTATTCTGGTGGTGATTTGCCTAATCGGCATCTTTCGTATCCGGGTTGAAACCAATCCAATCGGATATTTTAAGCAAAGCACAGAGGTCAGGCGAAATTTTGACGATATCTACCGGCATCTATCCGGCAGCTTTCCGATCAATGTTGCCATGGGAGCCCCAGAGGCCGACTATTTCGAAGACCCAGCCCATCTGGCGGATATTTTACGCTTGCAAAAATTCTTAGAAAAGCTACCCGGTGTGGATAAAACGGTTTCGTTTGCCGATTATTTGAAACTCGTCCATTATGCTCTCAATAAATTCGAGCAACCACATTATATTTTGCCGCAGGAGGGCTTTGAAGTCAGAATGGCCATCAACAACTTTGCCACCCTGCTGGGCGATGATATGCTGACGCGCTTTATGAGTTCTGATTTTTCAAAGACAAACATCCTTCTACTCACCCATGTTGCCAGTTCTAAAGACTTTCTGCAAATCCGCGACAAAATAATAGCACAGGTCGAAACTAATTTTTCAAATGATCTGACCTGGGATGTCACCGGCCTTGGAATGACCATTGCCGTCAGCAGCCACCTGTTGACCGATGGGCAGATCAAAAGTCTATCAATTACGATGGTGCTGGTTTTTAGCATCATGTTTGCCCTCTTTCTGTCCTTCAAAGTGGGGCTGATTGCCGTGATCCCCAATATTTTTCCAATTATTGTGAATTTCGGGATCATGGGATGGTTCGGCATCGAGCTTTCCATGGTGACCAGCCTGATCGCCAGCGTTGCCATCGGGCTTGCGGTTGATGACACCATCCATTATCTGGTGCGCTATAATCGGGAATTCAAAACCGATTTAGATGAGGAACGGGCAATCAAAGACACGCTGACCCATGTCGGCAAACCGATTACCTTTACCACGATTACCATATGTGTGGGATTTTCTGTTTTGCTGTTTTCAGGTTTCAAGCCAACAGCCATTTTTGGTATCATGATGGTGATCACCTCTTTGTCGGCGCTGGTTGGCGATTTAATTCTGCTCCCATCTCTGATACAGCATGTCGAGGTGGTGACATTGTGGGATTTGTTGCGCTTAAAACTTGGCAAGGAGCCACCCGAGGGGATACCACTTTTTAAAGGCCTTTCGAGCACCCAGATCCATTATGTCATCATGGCCGGATCTCTGACGAAAATCGACGCTGGCGAGGTTTTGTTTCATAAAGGCGATCCGAGCGATTCCATGTACGTGATCATTTCAGGTTCTATGGATGTGGTCGATCCGCTAATCGATCCTGATACTGGAGAAAACTTCGGCAGACCGATCCTGATCAACCAGCTGAAAACCGGCGATATTTTAGGGGAGATGGGATTTTTGCGCATGGTTCCGCGATCTGCCACTGTCATTGCAACCCAGCCGGTCGAATTACTAAAGATCAATCGCAAGATGATTCGACGATTGCAATGGTTGTACCCACCGACAGCCTATAAATTTTTCTTCAACATGATGTCCCTGATATGCGACCGGCTCGATCGGCTGACCCAGCGCTTTTCAGAAATAAAAGTATTAGATCAATCCAGCTAATTTACGATTCTGATTGCATCTATAAAAAGGGACGTCCATAAACATATAAATAAGTTGACCCTGAACGTTGGAGCTGCTAAGGAAAACTCATGCCACGTAAAGCCCGCATAGATGCCCCCGGTGCACTTCACCATATTATCATCAGAGGTATTGAAAAACGCAAAATATTCGAAGACAACAAAGATCGCAATCAGTTTGTCAAAAGGCTTGCTGATATTCTTCCAGAAACTGAAACACCCATTTATGCCTGGGCTCTGATACCCAACCATGTTCATTTACTGTTAAAAACAGGTTTGACACCGATTGCCACCATCATGAGGCGACTGTTGACCGGATACGCCGTTTACTTCAACCGACGTCACCGCCGGCATGGTCATCTGTTTCAAAACCGTTACAAATCAATTCTCTGCCAGGAGGAACCTTATTTTCTTGAACTGGTGAGGTATATCCATTTAAATCCCCTGCGGGCCAAATTGGTTACAGACCTAAAAACGCTGGATAAATATGCATACAGCGGGCACGGTGCGGTGATCGGAAAAGTTAAAAGAGAATGGCAGCAAGTGGATTATGTATTGGGATTTTTCGGTAAGAGAAAATCAGAAGCCGGCAAAGCATACCGCCTTTTTGTGAAAAAAGGGATATTGCAAGGCAGAAGGCCTGAGCTCACTGGCGGCGGTCTGATACGCAGCGTAGGTGGGTGGGCAGCCCTTAGTGCATTAAAAGACGAAGCCGTGCGGGTCAAAGGCGATGAGCGTATCTTAGGCGATACTGATTTTGTTGAGGCGGTTTTAGAAGAGGCCAACGAGCAGCTTGAGCGCCGTCACCGGCTGAAAGCACAGGGGTTTGACTTGGAACAGGTTGCCCACCGTGTGGCTACTGTAATGGGCATCCCGGAGGAACATGTATGGGAAAAGAGCCGGAGGCCGAGGGTGGTTGAGGCGCGGGATTTGATGTGTTACTGGGCTTCCATAGAGCTTTTGATGAGCAAAACAGATCTATCGAAAAGATTAAACCTCACACAACCAGCGGTCAGCATTGCGGTGCGGCGGGGAGAAAAGATTGCTAAAGGCAATCAATATAAGCTGACAGACGATTAGATATTTATATATTTATGGACGTCCCCATAATTTTTTCCGGTCTTGCTAATGCCGCGGGCCATCGGCACCTATAAGAAATCAAATTTTATTTCTTGACACCTCCGGGGCATTCGTCTATCTATTTTACAGTCCCCCCGTATACGAATTCATTAGGAAAATTGAAAAATAGCGATGACGCAAACATCAAAAGAAAATAGCATCGAAATTAGCCTTCCCAGCAAGGTAGGTTATGAGCGCATTGCCATAGCCTGCTCAGCTGCCCTGGCCAAAATGGGGGGTTTTCCGGACGCACGCATCGAGGACCTGAAAAGCGCGGTTGCCGAAGCCTGTATCAATGCCATGCAACATGGCAACCAATGGCGTCCCGATGCCAAGGTCGTGATTCACATGAATCTAAGCGATGACCGGGTCGTTATTTCGGTAACCGATCAGGGAAGCGGCGTAAGCGAGGTTCCCGAATTTCCGGGAATTACAAAGATAATTGAAGAAAATGCATCCCCCAGAGGGTTGGGTGTCTTCCTGATCCGGCAACTGGTTGATGACGTTAAATATAATCAGACCGCTGACGGCGGTCATACCATGACAATTGAGATCAGATTACCAAAGTAAATTGTGCGCTTCTCATCAGCTTTCATGCAGGATTAAAGTCATAGGTTAATCATGACGCAAGCAAACGAAATTGTGCTGGAACAACTCGGCGATGTGACCCTGCTTGACATTCGTGGTGATATCACGATTCTGTCTGAGTCTTCTCTGAATGATGCTTATGCGGATGCAAGCAATCGGGGTGCCGGCAAAATCCTGCTCAAATTCGAAAAAGCGGCCTACATCAACAGCGGCGGCATCTCTGTTTTAATTCAGCTGCTTGCCAAAAGCGAACAAAATAATCAGAAGATTGGGATTATTGGCCTTTCAGACCACTTCACAAAGATCTTTAACATGGTGGGCATCACGAAATTTGCTAAAATTTATGCGACCCGGGAAGATGCACTGAAAGCCATGACCTAAGGATTAAAATGCCCCGGCGGGCCCCCGCCACCCGCTACCTATAGTGAATTTGTTTTTGAGTAAGTGCTACGTGATTTTTTAATCAACTGAGGATTTCTATACCCCGGCTTGAAGGAGAACACTGGAACGCGGAATGAACGCCGACGAGCAAATGGTCAGAAAGCTTAATAATCACGCGGTTGAGGTCAGTTTGCCCAGCCGGCTGGGTTATGAGCGAATTGCAATGGATTGCTCGGCTTCCTTTGCCAAAATGGCCGGCTTTGCTCGGGAACGCATCGAGGATTTAAAGACGGCGGTGGCCGAGGCCTGCCTCAACGCTATCGAACACGGCAACAAGGGCCATCCGGACACGCGGGTGCTGGTGACCATGAATTTTAAAGATGACCGCTTCAGTGTGTGTGTAAAAGACAATGGAAAAGGCATCCCCCGGATACCAGCAGACGAAACGGTTATGCAACGCATTGAAAATCTGGAGCCGCCCGAAGGCCTGGGTACCTATCTGATAAAACAGCTGGTAGACGAGGTTGAATTCAACAAACTGACGGCAGACGGTCATACGGTCAAGATGGTCATTAAACTCACAGATAAACCGCTTTCTTCGGGAAAGAGACAGGCATCCGGTGGAACAACCAACTGAAATCGCTCTGGAGACGGTCGGGGATGTTACTCTTTTTGACATCAGGGGTGACGTGACCGCACTCTCCGAGCCTTATCTCAATGATGCTTACACCAAAGCAAACGATCAGGGTGCCGGCAAAATATTGTTTAAATTTAAAGAAGATGTATACATCAACAGCGGCGGCATCGCGCTGCTGATCCAGATTCTGGCCGAGACGAAAAAAAACGACCAGCAGGCCGGCATTACGGGCCTTTCAGATCATTTTAAAAAAATTTTCAATATGGTGGGTATCACCAAGTTTGCCAAGATCTACGAAAATGTGGAGACGGCACTGGGGCAAATGTCCGGGGGGGATTAATCCCATCAGGTTTGGCTTCATCTTCAATGAATCGATAAAACTTTCAGCGCTTTGCGGTTGCCGTTAATACGAATCTCACCCAGCTTTAAAACTTGTTCTAAATTTATATATCCGCGGTCTTCTTTACCCCCCTGTAACAGTATAGCCTGAAGGAGGTCTTATGCAGTTATCTTCTTGCTACCTTTTTCAAGGCCTATCTGAATCTCAACTCAGCCAAATTCGTTCGATCGGCAGCGAAGCTCCCGTTCAGGCAGGTCAATGGCTTTTCCATGAAGGTGATGCCGCCGAACAGATGTATGTTCTCAAAGATGGCGCAGTTGAATTATTGACAACTGTTGAAGAGGTTGAGCTTCCGATTACCATCGTCAGAAAACCGGGGAACTGTTTTGGAACGTCAACGATGGTGCCACCCCACCAATACAGCCTATCGGCGCGCTGTGCGGAAGACGGCATGTTGTTGAGCATCAAAAAGTTCGACCTCGATCATATCATAAAAGAAGACTGTGAGCTAGGCAATACGATTCTGGCCAATCTGGCCAAGCACTTTCTGGACCGGCTTAAAGAGACGCGCCAGGAATTAAAGATCCATTTTAAAACGATCTTCAAATCCATGCATCATTGAAGCGAAATACATTTATCACGAAAACACGAAAAGCCGAAACCACGAAAAGGTCAAAAAGTATTCTAATTGATAAAAAATGAAAAACTTCTGAAAATTTGATCTGATTCAGAATTTATTATTTTTTCGTGTTTTTATACTTTCGTGATTTCGTGATAATCTTTTCCGAATTGTTGAATACAGAATCTATTAGGGAGTCATTCAGAGGCTGGGCAACTTGGAAGAAATAGAAAAACTCAGGGCATCGTTAAAAGAAGCCGAGCACGTTCAGGCGGAGCTGGACCGGCGGGTGTTTCACCTTAAAACCCTTTACGATGTCAGCAAGGATATCTACGGCAGTGTTGAAACTGAAACGATCCTGCGGAATTTCCTGCTGATGACCATGGGAAATTTCGGAGTCATGCAGGGC
>JASFJF010000079.1:0-12285 GCA_050122255.1 Desulfobacterales bacterium | reverse complement strand
TGCTGGCATTCTGGGGCGTTTTGGGCATCCTAATTGCCCTGGTCAGTGATTTTACTGCGACCAATCAACTATTCCAGTATTCGTTCTTTACCATCCTGGTAGGTACTGTTATCGGCATCATGGCATTGGGAATGTTCGGCTTTTTTTCGCTTCGCCTGCCCCAATTCATTTATATGATCAACCCGCAGCAGAAAAGCCTGCAAGGCTCATTTGCCCTGGGCATTCTGGCTGCGGTTTTGTCAACACCCTGCACCGCACCTTTTATGGGCGCCGCCGCTGCGTGGGCCGCCACGCAACCCCCGATGATCACCCTGACCACTTTTGCCGCCATCGGTGGCGGTATGGCCTTGCCGTATTTGCTGCTCTCGGCCTATCCCAATTTGGTCAACCGGGTGCCCAAGGCCGGACCGGCTAGTGAGCTCATCAAGCAGGTCATGGGCTTATTTATGCTGGCAGCGGCTGCCTATTTTTTAGGGGTCGGTATCAGTGCTCTGCTGAACTCACCACCCAATCCACCGAGCAAAATCTTTTGGTGGCCGGTAATGGTTCTGGTATCGGCCGGAGGCGCCTGGCTGGCCTTACGGACGTCGCAACTGGCTTCCGGAAAGGTAACCAAAGCCATTTTTGTCGGTTTGGGCCTCATTTTGGTTGCCGTACCCATCTGGGGTGCGGTGCGACTGGCAGATAAGGGCCCGATCGACTGGATTCATTATACCCCCGAACGGTTTGAAGCGGCCATCAGCCAAAAAAAGGTCGTCATGATGGATTTTACCGCCGAATGGTGTCTAAACTGCAAAGCACTCGAGGAAGGTGTTCTGCATGATCGCCGGATAGTGAGTTTCCTGGCAAAAACGGATGTGGTACCCATGAAAGTTGACATTACCGGCAACAATCCGGATGGTAAAGCGAAACTCAGGGAAGTCGGCAGCCTGACCGTACCGCTACTGGTTGTTTTCTCGCCCACCGGCCAGCTGGTGTATAAAAGCGATTTTTATACCGCCGAACAGGTGTTGGAAGCAATCAATCGAGCACAAGCGGAACCAAAAATAAAATCATGAAAATTTGATTCAAGTTATAGTAAGGATATGGCGGATTGCATGTTTTGCGATACGGGGTGAAAGACTGAAACACAGACAGACGATTCATAAGCAAACATAGACGCAACTCGTAACGCCCGACATTTAAATATCTAAAAATCTCCGGATCTTCTTCTCCAGATCCCTTTCGGAACGCTTTCCTGGCAGTTTTTCGATAACCTCGCCGTTTTTTACAAAATGAATCATGGGAATGGCAAATATGGAGAATTTTTTAATGGCAGATTCTCCGTACCAGTAAACCGGAAAACCCACCTTCAGTCTGTCAATAATCGGCTGCATCGCCCGGGGGCCTTCGATATCGATGCTGATGCCAATAATTTTCAATCCCTGCGGGTTATACTTTTTATATAGCCGATTTAATGCCGGCAATTCATCGATACAGGGCCCACACCAGGCCGCCATAAATGTGATCACCATTTTATCGTTGCGGGACCGGACCAATTCATCAAGCGCCGACTCAGATATTTTTTGAACAGTAACACCACCGTTCGCATTGACGTTGATACTGGCAAATACAATTACGAGTGAAACTGCAGGCCATATGAGCATCGGTCGAATCAAAGTCATTTAGTCAATCCTAAGAAGCACGTAAATTTTGTTTAGATTTTATAGCTTACAAGATGCATTTAATTATAACCGCAATGAAGAAATACAAAAAGATGTCTTGAAGATGTAGATCACGTACAAGGTCAAGGCGCAAGCCGCTGCGGAAGCGGAGCGTACACGCAAGTACGCGAGTATTTCGCAGCAGATTGCAACGCAGCCATTGGAGGCTAGATGCACTCTCAAGACAGTTTTTTATTGGTTCATTTTTTCGAGCGTAGTCGCGCACTGCGCCAGGTCCGGTCTGACATTGATATCCGAGACCTGAATATCTTGAATGATTCCCTCTTTATCAATAAATATCAAAGCCCGCTCGGCAATTCCGCTGGACCGCAACACGCCATATTTCTCGGCCACAGCACCGTGCGGCCAGAAGTCACTCAAAACGGGAAACCACAGGTGGCCCATTTGCTTCGTCCAGGCATAAAGCGTGGGGATGTTATCCACTGTAATGCCGAGTAAAACGGCGTCGTTTTCATCAAACATCTGCTTGACAATGTTATACCCAGGCCATTGGTCGGAACAAACCGGCGTCCAGGCTGCCGGAACAAATGAAATGACCACATGTTTTTCGCCCCGGTATTGACTCAGCGTAACGTCGTCTCCGGATACCGAAGGCAGGGTAAAATCCGGCGCCAGGTCACCGACTTTGACTTTGAGCCTACTGTCGATCGGTTTTAATTGGCCCGGATCATATACATTTTTTTTAAAAACCTCTGAGGCAGCATTAGCATTCGCTATATTTAGAACAACGATTACTGCGGTCATAATGGATATAATGATTAATTTTTTCAATAATATCACCTCCGCATCATAATCCTGAATCCTTGAGTAATTTCTTCAAAAGATGATCAGCATCTTTGCCACCGCCCACCTGGGAGTAGAAGACTCGGTGGCTGCCGTCTTTCTGAATGCGTATGCAAATAAAAAAAGGTGTTCGAACCTCCCCTATCTTTTGATGGATTGCAAAGTTGCCATCCGGGAACAGAGGAAACGCAATATTGTATGTTTTTTTAAAGTAACCGACTTCGAATGCCGAGTTGCCGGCGCCGATACCCAACAATTTGACTTTGCCTTTCAGGCGCTCATCGCTTTCAATTTTGCGATACATTTCATTGATAGAGGGAGCCTCCCTCTGACAGTAAGGTCAGTACATACTGAATATCTGAATGATGACAACGTCAGCTTTGATTTCTGGAATGGAAAAGGCCTCTTTGCCGGCGACCCCCAGGTAGATCTGGTGATCAACATTTTTGGGTGCCGCAAGGGAGAAATCGGGTAAAACGCCGCCCACAGCCGGTGGTTGAGAACCAGCGCCGGAAAAACCGGTGTTCAGCAGCAGGACACCCAGCAATACGGCAAAAGTTTTGAAAATCATTCCCATTTTAAATGTCCTTCCTGAAAATCTGAAATAGAAGCTGATAGCGCTTAGAGGTTTTTTATATTATGGCGGATAATTTCAGCCGCCTGCTCCACAGTTTGTTTGCCCATGTCGATGATCAGATCATACAGGCGTGCATCGTTCCAATCCTGATTGAAATAATGTTTGACATAGACGCTTGAATCTTTTTCTTCCCTTTCGATTAGTTTTTTGGCGGCCAGGCGCTTTAGATCGTAGTCCTGCATGACTTTATCAATTTTCAGGCTCTCCTCTTTAGTCAAGCGAACATGCAGGGTGTGAGGTTTGCCGCGCAAAATGCATTGTCCTCCCCATCCGAGGATGATGACGTTGCCGGCCTCATATAATTTCTCGACCAGTTTTTTGGTACTTTCAAAGTAATTGGCATCATCCAGACAGCCATGTTCACGATCGACGACTTTTTGAACCAGGGTACAGGTGTAACGGTCCATCAAACGAATAATTCGGGACTGAGATGTCTGCTTAAAAGTTTCGACCTCGGCTTCCGACAGGTTCAGGTCTTTGGCAATTTCGGCGGTCAGCTTTTTACCGATATGTTCATAACCCAGTTTTTCAGCGGCGATAGCGGCAACTTTTCCCGCATCGGTCCCAAATTCTTTGCTAATGGTGATGACCGCCATGATGAAGCTCCTTTAGCCTGCAGTAAGCAAAAATATACCTGACAAAAAGCCGGATAACATACTGATTATAGGAACCAACCCGAAGCTGTCAAGTTTGGTTTTGCGCCGTTCGGACGATGGGAAACTGCTTGCAAAGATTTTGTTGCTATGGTAATCGAAAACGTTTTACAAAAACAATATGGTTTTCAACTATAAAAAAAATCGGGTCTGGGCCGAGAATCTTTCGATCGTCATGCAAATCGGCCTGACGATGGCCGGATGCATTCTTTTTTGCTTTTTTATCGGATTGTATCTAGACAAGTGGCTGGGTACCAGAGGTGTGTTTGTTACCATCTTCATTATTTTAGGAGTGGTTGGCGGTGCCGTAACCGTCTATCGCCAAATTATCCAAACGCTTGACAATCAGTCACACAAAAAAGGAAATTCAAGCAATGGAGGTCGTTAAACAGACACAAAAAAAGATCACACAACAAGCGCTGTGGCTGTCAATCATTGCCGGACTGGTCTTAATTTTACTGGGCTACAAGCCGGTGGGCAAGGGAATAATCCTCGGTACACTTTTTAGCGTGCTCAATTTCATCTTCATGGCCAAATCCATCGGATACAAATTGGGACGTTCAAAACGCCAAATATTTTCAATCTCAATCGGCTCACTAATTTTTAGATATATTTTGCTGGCGATTCCGCTGATCGCAGCCGTAAAATTCGAACAGTTCAATTTGGCAGCCGTGATCGTAGGAGTATTTATGGTCCAGATCGTTATTTTGGCCGGTCAACTGCTAACCCAGATTCCCGCCGCGCGGGGTAAGAACGTTTCATAGTGGGGTCGGGGCGTTTTTCTCAAATTGACAGCGGAATGAAATGTCAGCGCCTTCAGCGTGCACACTCAGGGTTAAGGCAGTCTATCCAAAGAACAGAATTCAAATATAATATAAGCGTTTAGACCTAAACTCAAATTTGCACCTCGGGTGGTTTTGGGATGATGGCTGTTCTTTGGCAACGCTCTCTGAACCGCTCGGACAGTGCACGATGTCGCTGCCGACAATTTATGCCGCTATGAACGGCGATTGGCTGGAAAGACTCCGCGAGCCATCATTTAATTAAATGGTACATTTATGGGCGAAATTGGCAGATTATCTCAACTGATCATTCCGTTTTTCGGGTACGACATCACGATAAATCTTAAAGTCGTGGCTATGACATGGCTTGTCTTCGGCCTGCTGATCGTGCTCGGCCTGTTTGCGCGCCGTAAAAGAAGCATACTTCCTCGACCCGTCCAGGCGCTGGGGGAATTCATTGTATCTGTTTTATATGACCTTACCGAGGATGCGCTCGGCAAAGAGCTGGCCCAAAAATACGCTCCCCTGGTCTGCGCCCTGTTCATGTTTTTACTGCTTTCCAACTGGCTGGGCATTATCCCTCACCTTGATGAGCCGACCCGGGATCTGAACACTACCTTCGCACTGGGACTCATCGGTTTTTTCATTGCGCATTATGCCGGCATTAAAACCAAAGGATTCAAAGCGTACAGCAAAGAGTACTTCCAGCCGATTTTCTTTATGATGCCCCTGAATCTCATCGGCGAACTGGCTAAAATCGTGTCCATTTCCTTCCGTTTATTCGGAAACATACTGGGTGGATCGATTATTATTCTGGTCGTTTCATATCTAACCTTCAGCCTGGTGCTGCCGCCCTTTTTGTACGCCTTTTTCGGTCTTTTCGTCGGAACCATTCAGGCGTTTGTATTTACCATGCTGACGGTAGTTTATATTTCAGTGCAGGTAAAATGACAGATGGAATTTGAAGTCGAAACGGTGATAAAAATAGCGGCCTTCAGCGGTGGCGGCATTGCCATGGGCCTTGGTGCGATCGGTGCCGCTGTCGGACAGGGTTATACCGCCGCCAAGGCCAATTTAGCGGTATCCCGCAATCCCAAGATATCCGGCGATATTTTCAAAAGCATGCTCGTCGGTCAAGCCATTGCCGAGTCAGCCTCGATTTTTGCTCTGGTGATCACCATTTTGCTGCTTTTCGTCATTCCGCCCAGCCCAGGCCTGTTGGACGCCGCTGCGTATTTTGGTGCCGGGCTTTGCATGGGGTTCGGCGCTATCGGATCGGGCATTGGCGCCGGCAGTCCAGGCGGCGAGGCTTGTTTCGGGTTATCGCGCCAACCTGAAGCGGGCTCGCAATTGACTACCAATATGCTCATCGGCTCGGCGGTTTGCCAGACACCGGCGATTTTTGCCATGGTTGTGGCGTTGATGCTAATATTCATTAAATTTAGCGGCGCGGCACTGACCCCCACCTGGGCCGCCCTGGTCGGAGCCGGTTTGAGCACGGGTCTGGCAGCCATCGGTTCGGGCTATGGTGGCGGACTGGCCGCCGGTGCCAGCTGTGAGGGCATCGCGCGGACACCTCAGGCGGTCACCAACGTGACCACCCTGATGTTGATCGGTCAGGCGGTTGCGCAGACCCCGTCGATTTTTGGCCTGCTGATCAGCTTTATCCTAATGTTTAAATCGTTTCCCGAATCCGGCCTGCTGACGACCCCGATGGCACTTCTAGGAGCCGGGCTTTGCATGGGATTCGGCGGAATCGGTCCTGGGATCGGAAATGGTATGGCCGCTGAAGGCGCGGTAAGATGGGTGGCTAAAAATGTGGAACATACCAATGATCTGATGCGGATCATGCTGGTCGGCCAGGCGGTTTCACAATCTACCGCCATTTATTCAATGGTCATTAGTTTGGTACTGATATTTGTGGTTTAATTAAATAAAATTGAATATTGAAAATTGTATATTGCATATACAATTTTCAATGAGAAATCTTCATTTAAAAAGGGAGGGAAACATGGCAATCGAAGGTGCAGAAATTGTAAAAGCAGCGGCATTTATCGGTGCCGGTCTGGCAATGGGACTGGGTGCTATCGGACCGGGTGTTGGCCAGGGTATGGTGGCAGCCAAAGCCTGTGAGGCCATCGGTAAAAATCCGAAGGAGGCCGGTCTGCTGACGCGGACCATGCTCGTCGGGCAGGCTGTCTCCGAATCAACCGGTATTTACTCATTGGTTGTCGCACTTTTGCTTTTATTTGTGGTTTAACAGGACCCATAGACTGCTAATCTGGCAAAAAGTTCACTCAACGCCCATGTTAGCCGCATAACTGCCAGACAGGTGGAAAACAAACCATGCAGATTATCAGCAACATCGCGCTTATCAGCATCAACGAAACATTGATTGTTCAGATGATCTCTTTTCTTGTTTTTCTGTTCATTATCAATCGTATTATGTTTCGCCCGCTGCGCAAAACCATGGATGAGAGAAAATTGCACATTGACCGAATCCAACAGGAAATCGACAATGCGCACAGTGAGTACGTAAAGCTGACCGATCAAATACAGGCGCGCGAAAATGATGTCAGAAATGAAGCTTCTGAACTAAGGCAACAGCTTACGACCAGAGGTCAGCAGCGTGCTACCGAGATTCTGGCATCGACTCGCAAAGAGATCAGCGCCCTGAAGTTCGAGGCCGAAAAGGAAGTCGATCACCAGATTGCAACGGCCCGAAAAGTTGTTCAAATGCAAGCCGAGGACCTGTCAAATCAGATTGTTGCCACCGTTCTGTATCGGAGCCAGAGATGATAAGATCCAAAAAGAGAATCGTTTCTTGTTGCTGTTATTTAGTGGCCGTTTTTACGGCGCTAATGGTGAACTGTCCTGATGCCTTGGCGGCCGAAACAACAAAAGACTGGCGTCCTTTATTTGATCTTATCATGCGATGGTTAAATTTTGCGATCATCGCCGTTGTCCTGTTTAAGTTCGGTCGTAAACCGATTAAAGACTTTTTGGCAAACCGCCGCGAAGAGATCGATTACCAGATCAAAAAATATGAGCAGCAAAAGGAAGCGGCCGCCGAAAAAGTTAAAGAAGCAACAAAAATATTAAATGAAAGCACGGATCGGTTCGAGCAGATCAAGCAAAGAATCATTAGGGACGGTGAAACAAAAAAACAGCAAATCATCGAAAGGGCCCAGCAAGAGAGCCGGATGTTGCTAGAAGGCACCCAGCGCAAAATTCAGAATCAGATTGTTGAAGCCAAAAATCTAATCCGCGCAGAGATTATCGATTCAGCCATCGCACTGGCAGAAAAAAGATTGCCCAATGAAATCACCGCTTCTGATGAGCAGAAACTGATCGAGCACTATATGGAAACGACAGCCGGCAATTAATCCTAAAACAACATGACGTAGTCTGAGAATTTACATGGTAAAGGACAGAATAAATATACGATGGTCGCAAAAGACGAACCAATTGCTCAATTTGTAAAGCACCAAATCAGAAAATGGGAAATCTCTCCATCCAGAGCGGGCCTAAAACCAGAGGTTCGCATACCGGTGATTACCGTTAGCATGGAACCGGGCAGCGGCGGCAGTCTCATCGCTCAGGAAGTGGCCAAACAACTGGAATTTGATTATTTTCACCGGGGTATCATTGAGGGCATCGCCAAAAGCGCCAATATAAGGGCCAGCGTTATCGATACACTTGAAAAGGAACGGCTTTCCGGGATCGAGGATTTTATCGCCTCCCTGTATAAAAACCAGTATCTGTATCCCGGCATTTACATGCAGCACCTGTTAAAAGTCATCAACACAATCGCAGATCACGGCCGGGCGGTCATTGTTGGCAGAGGTGCCAATTTTATTTTGCCCTCAGAGCAAAGATTCAGTGTTCGTGTGATCGCCCCTTTACAGATACGGATTCAAAATGTGGTTCGGGCTCACGGCGTCAAAGAGGAAGATGCCAGACAACGGATTATTAGAAGAGAGGCACGACGGGCGGCCTTTGTAAAAAGATCCTATGATGCCGATATCGCCGATCCTGAACATTATGATCTGACCCTCAATACCGGCAGAATGCCGATCGAATTTGCAGCGGAAGCGGTTGTGGCAGCTGTTAAACGTTTATAGGACAAACAGGGTTTTATTTATTCCGGGCCTTCCTCGATATCCGCACTTGCTTCCGGGGCGTCCATATCGGGGATCAAGCATTCCTGCCCAAAAGGCAGGCAGGCATCGACCGGATAAACCCCCTTGAGCCTGTCGGTAATCGTCCCTTCCCACAACCGCACGCCGACCAGATAGGCAATGCGGCCAATCCGATGAGCGCCCACCGGTGCTGTCAGAAAGATAAAGCAGATGGTTGCCAGCGCCCGGGTGGCCACCCCCAGATTCTCGAAATATAATGCCAGAGCGAGCAGCATGGTACCGACACCGATGGTGCCGGCTTTGGTGCTGCAGGACATTCGTAAAAAAAGATCCGGCATACGCAACATTCCCAGACCGGCGACCAGCATAAAAAAAGAGCCGATGACCAGCAGACCGGATATCATCATCTCATTCATGGCCGACCCCTCCATTTTTCAATATAATACGCAAACGCAATGACGCTTAAAAAGGATATGATGGCCCAGGCACTGGCAACGTCCACTAAAACGGCCTGATGGGTGGTGACGGCCGACACCACAATGATTGCGGCCGCAGTGATCGATATCAGCTCAAAGGCAATGATGCGATCCGGCAACGTCGGCCCCAGAAACAAACGAATAAATCCCAGCACAAGGGTCAAACTCAGCAGCGGGAAAACAATAAGATTAATGGCTGCCTGCAATATCATTGAAACACCTCCATAACACGCCGCTCCATGCGCTGCTTGATTTCCTGCCGGAATTCATCCACATCGTCAACGTGCATGGCGTGGATATAAAGTGTTTTGTGGTCCGGGGAGATATCCAGGCTCAGGGTGCCCGGCGTCAACGTGATCAAATTGGCCAAAACTGTGATTTCCAGATCGGATTCGGCATCCAGGGGAATATCGACGATGGCCGCCCGCATCTGGAAACCGGGCGTTAAAACTTCATAGGCCACCCGCAAATTGGCTACGAGCAATTCCCAGATGAAGAAAAAGAAAAATCCGATAAACCGTAAAAAGCGGATCAAATATCGAATAAAGGTAACATCCGCTGGAGAGCTGATCAGCCACAGCGCCAGCGTGCTGATGACAAAACCGACTGCAAAATTGGCAAAGGTAAAGGCTCCGGTCAGCGCCATCCAGACCAATGGTAAGAAAATGTTACCCAATATAACGTTGATCTGTTTCACATCAATTCCCTCCCAGAACAGCCTCAATATAACCTGCCGGATTCAGCAACTGCTCGGCGGCTTTGGTGGCCATATCAAAAAAGGGCTGTGACATCAGCCCGATCGTCAGCGTCAGCGCGCCCAGCAGGATCATCGGCAGATATAAGGCGGTTTTTTCTACAATGCTGAAGGTCTTCCAGGGTTGCTCCGCGCTGACGTCCGTTGTCTCGGGCGTGTTGCCCCAGAACGCCGCTGCCCAGATCTTGGCCATTGAAAACAGGGTTAACAAACCCACGCCCAGGGCGGTGGCGGCAATGATATAAGCGGTCATATCCAGACTGGCTTTCACCAGAATCAGCTTGGCCCAAAATCCCGACAGGGGCGGAATGCCGGCCAGCGAAAAGGCGGAAATCATAAAAATCGCCGTCAGCGCCGGTGCTGTCTGGTAAAGTCCTCCGAGTCGATCCAACTGATAAGATCCCTGCAGCCTGCGGGCCACGCCACTGACCAGAAACAAGTTGGTTTTAACAATAATATGATGCATGATATAAAAAATCGATCCGGCCAACGCCAACGGGGTAAACAGCCCCAATCCCAGAACCATGTAGCCGACCTGGCTGATGATGTGAAAAGAAAGGATCCGGCGAAACTCATTTTGAGCCATGGCGCCGAGTACGCCTGTCACCATGGTAAAGCCGGCAATGACCAGAATAATGGTGTGCGTGTAGTCAATATCCTGCGAAAACAAAAGCGTAAACACCCGAATCAGCGTGTAAACCCCCACCTTGGTCAACAAACCGGCAAAAATGGCCGAAACCGCTACCGGCGGCGTATGGTAGGAAGCCGGCAGCCAGAAGAAAAGTGGGAACAGGGCTGACTTGATGCCGAAGGCCACTAAAAACAGCATTGAAAGCGTGCTGACAACGCCGGCATGCTTCCCCTCGCTGATCTGAACCGATAAGTCCGCCATATTGAGGGTGCCGAGCATCCCGTATAAAATACCCAGAGCCGTTAAAAACAGAGCCGAGGAAATTAAATTGAGCGTAACGTATTTGATGGCGCCTTCCAACTGGTGCCTTTCGCCCCCCAGCGCGAGCAAGACAAAAGACGACATCAACATGACTTCAAACCAGACGTAGAGATTAAACAGGTCGCCGGTTAAAAAAACGCCGCTGACGCCCATCAGCAATAAGTGGAAAAAGGCATAATAGCCGAATGACTCCCGGCCGCTGTCCATACTGCTCAAGGAATAGATGACCACGGTAAAGCCCATCAACGCACCCAGCACGGTCATGATAGCGCTGAACAGATCGGCCACCAGCGTAATGCCGAATGGTGCCGGCCAGTTACCCACCTGAGTGGCAAAGATCCCGTCCTGCCGGACGGACCACAACAACAAAAGCGCCACCAGCAGATGGGCGGCAGACCCTATCGACCCCAGCAGGCGCTGTGCAGTCCGGTACTGCCATAACAGCAGGCAAAAAGCCGCTGTGGTCAATGGAATCAGAATCGGTAATATCAACAACAGTTTCATGTATCCGTTGTTTTCATCTCATCAAGAGAGGTTGCATCCATGGACTTAAACGTTCGGCTAAACAGCACCAGAGCAAACGCCAGGACGCCGAAGGAAATAACAATGGCGGTTAAAATTAACGCCTGGGGCAGCGGGTCAGCGGTAGCTTCGATAGAGCGCAAAGCGTCCGGAGGTATCAGGGGCGCTTTGCCGCGAACCAGGTCGGCTGCCACGAAAATCAGCAGGTTGATCGCATTGGACAGCAGCACCAGCCCAATAATCAGGCGCACCGGGGACCGGGACATCAGCAAATAAATGCCGCACCCGAACAGACCCCCTACAACAAAGGCTGCCAGAATTTCCACTTTAATCTCCTTCCGCCAGCGTCAAGATGATGGTCAACACCGCCCCTATGACCACCAGGTAAACCCCCAGATCAAAAAAGATGGGTGTTCCCAGATGCCAGACCTCTTCTTTGCTGATGTGGATTTCTCCCCACCGGCCGGTCATAAACGGCTTGCCTGTAAAAAGCGAGACACAACCGCTACCCAGCGCCAGCAGCAAGCCGGTACCGATAAGTGTACGCGGTGATATGCGCAACAGCGCCAGCGTGCTGCGGACACCATAGGTATAGCTGTGCAGGATGAAAGTGGCTGATGCCACCAGACCACCGATGAAACCACCCCCTGGCAGGTTATGTCCGCGAAACAGGATAAATGCTGAAAACAACAGCAGCATCGGCATTAAAATCCGCGTAGCAGTTGACAGAATTACAGATTGCATGTGGGATGTTCCTTATTGCTTATTATCGCTTTAGGATACCGCTAACTTCTAATCACAGATATCACGGTTATATTGTGATAATTGTCTAAAATCTAAAGTGCCTAAAATGCCTAAAG
>JASFJF010000078.1:0-12315 GCA_050122255.1 Desulfobacterales bacterium | reverse complement strand
AAATACCAAAAATCAGAAGCGTTGAAATGGATTTTAGAAAGTAGACCTGTTGGTGATGTGCAGATCCGGTCACGATCGTGGATCTTCATCGCCCCTTTTATTGACACTGCCACATCGGGTGAGTAATTTAGACCATTAATGTATGTATCAGTACCAAAAGGAGGAAGAAAATGAACAAGGCGATCAAGTGGGGATTGATCATATGTGTCACATTGGTGGTGCTTGTTATTGCCACCTTACTGATTGCACCGGCATTCATTGATATCCAGGATTACAAACCCGAAGTGGAGAAGCTCGTATCGGAAAAGACCGGCAGACCATTTACCGTCGGAGACGACCTGAGCCTGTCGCTATTTCCATGGGCTGGTATATCCTTTTCGGATTTAAAGCTGGGAAATACGCCCGGTTTCTCAGAAAAAGAATTTGTCAATGTAAAGTCTTTTGAAGTCAGGATAAAGCTACTGCCACTGCTATCTAAAGACATTCAGGTCAAACGCTTTATCTTAAATGAACCTTACATTACGCTGGTGAAAAACAAGGACGGGCGATTCAACTGGGCGCAGCCGCAAGGTGCCAAAGATACAGCGACATCCGAAAAAAAGAAAGACCCAGAGCCGACGAGCGCCGATCTACCCATTAAAGACCTGACTGTTGGAGAGTTTTTGGTCAAAAATGGCTCGATTACCTGGATAGACCATAGTGCTCAAACCCGCAGGGAAATAACAGCTGTGAATCTAAATCTGCAAGACGTATCCCTGGATCGTCCGGTCAAGCTTTCCTTCGGGGCCCAGCTCGATAAGCAGCCCATATCGGTGGCGGGAACCATCGGGCCGGTGGGCAAGGACTTCAAAAAAGCCGCTATTCCACTGGATCTTGACATTAACGCACTCAAGGAGCTTATTCTGAGCTTAAAGGGCAAGGTGATGAATCCAGGGGCAACACCCGGGATCGATCTGGCCGTCGAAATGCAACCGTTTTCTCCACGTCAACTGGTAGCCGCATTGGAGCAGCCGTTTCCGGTCGCCACATCGGATCCGAAGGCTTTGGACCGTGTCGCGCTCAAGGCCACTCTTAAAGGAGATGCCACCCGGATTGCCATCTCCAACGGCGTTTTGAACCTGGATGAATCGACGCTCAATTTTTCGCTTCAGGCCTCTGATTTTTCAAGACCCAATCTGGCATTTGATCTAAATCTGGACCAGATCGACCTGGATCGCTATCTTCCTCCAAAATCTGAGCAGCAGCCTGAGCCGGCTAAAAAAACAGCCCCAAAGAAAGCCACCGATTATGAGCCCCTGCGAAAGCTGATTCTGGATGGGCGCATTAAGATCGGCCAGCTGGTGGCCAGCAAAGCCAAAATCAAGGATCTGCTGGTTCAAATCAAGGCCAAAAACGGCATTTTCAATTTAGAACCGCTACAAATGGCGATGTATCAAGGCAACGTCAGCGGAAATGGTAACTTCAATGTGCAAACCCAGACGCCGAAAAGTTCCATGAGCCTGAATGTGGCCGGCGTCCAGGTCGGCCCGCTGCTGCGTGATGTTTTAGAAAAGGACATTTTAGAGGGCGTTACCAATGCGCAGCTCAACTTAGCCATGGCCGGCGATCATCCGGATAAGATAAAACAAACGTTAAACGGTAGCGGCCAGCTGCGATTTAACGACGGCGCCATTGTGGGTATCGATCTGGCCGGTATGGTCCGCAATGTCAAAGCCGCTTTTGGCCTGGCTCAAAAGCCTTCCGAGCGCCCACGAACCGACTTTGCCGAACTCAGCGCACCCTTCACGATCACCAATGGACTGGTCAACACACCGCAAACCAGCCTAAAATCACCGTTGATCAGAGTCCTGGCAGCCGGAAACGCCAACCTTGTGACAGAGAGACTGGACCTCCGGGTGGAGCCCAAAGTGGTCGCTACTATTAAAGGACAAGGTGATAGCGCTGATCGTTCCGGGCTCATGGTGCCGGTAATCGTCTCCGGCACATTTTCAGATCCCCAGTTTACGCCAGACCTTGCCGGAGTTGCCAAAAAGCAGTTGCAGGGTGTGCTGGAGGGAACCAAAAAACCTGAAGATTTGCTGGACAAAAAAAAGCTTGAGGAAACCGGCAAGGGACTGCTGAAAGGAATACTCAATCAATGAAGCCCATGGGCACCGTCAGCAAAGTAATGTTCTTAACCGCGTTTATATCTGTTTATCTGGTCGGCTGTGCCGGTGTCGGCAAGCGCATGGAGCCGCCGCGGGTCAAACTGGCCAATATTCGCCCCGAATCGATTCATCTCCTTGAAACCGTTTTTGAGGTGCAATTGCGGGTATTCAACACCAATGAAACCCCGTTAACAATCAAAGGCGTTGAGAGTGAAATCGAAATCAACGGCAAAACCTTTGCTTTCGGGGTTTCAGAATCCGATGTCGAGATCCCGGCCTACGGAACCGAGCTGTTGTCGCTACGCGTATATTCATCAGTCCTTGACATCATAAAGAGTGCTGTGGGTATGCACAACCAGGAGCAACTTCAGTATCATATCACGGGCAAGCTGCGCCTGGGAGCAAGCGCTTTTCCCAGCCTGCTGCCATTTGAGTCACAAGGCATCATCTCCCTGCCGGATCTTTCGGAAATAAAGGAGCGCCGTGATTCACCGGAGTAGTGGCCGCCAGAAGCATCTGGTGTGCGCCTGCAAATTCAAGTTATAGTGGCTGCCAAAAAAACGTTTCGAATGAGCAGCGTTTGTCTGCTACAATACTTTTGCCGCCATCCTTTCTGGGGACATTATGATGACAAGCGGTATAGATCTTCCTTACGAAAATTCCAGGTACCGGTCACCCAGTATCCAATAAATCCCAGATCTCGACTTTCAAAGTCCCGAACTAGGCATTTGTTATTTGCCAAACTTCAACAGATTTGCATCAATGAAATTCACCATCTCGCTAGCACTATCTGACCGAAGGTAATCATGACTGCTAAACGATCTGGCGACACAAAAAGCATCGCAATCACCCGCCGTATCTGGATCTGGTTTACACGCGATTTCCTGGGAATTTTTCGTGAAATGCGCTGGAGCTATCTGCCACCGCTGATGGTTTATCTGGCCGCGGGCGTTTCCGGATTTACCGGTATCATTGAGTCTTTTTTTGTCAAAGAGCAACTGGGATTATCAGCCGCATTTCTGACCGGTCTGGCCTTTTGGGCCGGCCTGCCCTGGGCCTTAAAGATGCCACTGGGGCATCTGGTGGATCTGTTCTGGCGTCGCAAAGCCGTATTTGTCTATTTTGGCGCCTCCTTGATGGCCCTCAGTTTGCTGATCATGGTGGGCTTGACCGGATACCAGCAATGGATGGCATCCTTTTTAGCGCTTGATATCTGGTACATCATATCGGTGCTGCTGTCGCCTGTGGGTTTCGTTCTGCAGGACGTTGTGGCGGACGCCATGACCGTTGAAGCCGTGTCACCCGTCGATGAGGACGGGCGCCGCATACCGGATGCCACGTTGCAGCGCATGCATGTCACCATGCAGACCCTGGGACGCATCGCGATTATCGGCGGCAGCGCCCTGGTCGCCGGGCTGGGTGGCTGGCTGGCCAGCATCCTCTCTTATGAGATTATGTATAAATGGTCGCTGATCATACCCCTGATCTCCGTGCTGGGGGTGACCCTGGGAAGCTGGACGATCCGCCATCGTCGCCTTCAGCTGCGAAAAGAAGGCTTTGCGGCCCAAAAAATTGATGAAATGCTACAGATCCATGACAGCCTGACCTCACCTGACTGGTATATTCTGGGCGGCAGCGGAATATTTTTGATCATGACCCTGCTGTTGGGGCTTTCAGACCTGCATTTAAAAAAGGAAATCATCTTTGCCGGCTCCCTGGGTATTATCGGGTATCTCATCTACCAACTGGTGCGCGAAATGGACCCCGTCAAGCGTCGTGAAATCATCGGTATTGCGGTTATCATTTTTGTCTTTCGCGCCATGCCATCATTCGGTCCCGGTGCCCAGTGGTGGCAGATCGATGTGCTGGGTTTTGATGAGGCCTTTTTCGGAACCTTGCGCCAGATCGCTTCTTTGCTGGCCATTGCCGGTATGTTTGCCCTGCGCAGCTGGATGGGTCGCCATCCTGTGCCGTATCTGGTGGTATTCTTATCGGTTTACAATACCATTATGATTCTGCCGTTTATCGGCATGTATTATGGTTTGCACGTCTGGACCGAGGCCCATTTGGGCTTCGGCGCGCGCACCATCGCCATCATCGACACCATGGCCGATTCGCCTCTGGGACAGGTGGCCATGATTCCCATGCTGGCCTGGATTGCCAAGGAAGCCCCCCGCGATAAAAAAGCCACCTATTTTGCGGTTATGGCAGCCTTCACCAACCTGGCCCTTTCGGCCAGTAGTTTAGGCACCAATTATTTAAATAAAATTTTTACCATCCCGCGGGGTGAATATGCTGAGCTGGGAACATTGATGATAACCGTCAGCACCATGAGTCTGATCCTGCCGATTGTCACCGTGCTCATCTTCAACAATCCGTTCCAACGGTCTATAAAACCGGCCGAACCCATCCCTGAAATTAAGGCCCCTTGCGGCGGTCCATCAGACCAAACTTAACCGGCTGCGGCTGAAGATTTTTTATTTGCTTCATCGCCTGTGTCAATGGTAGGTTTTTGCAACCCCTGAATCGGTCCAAAGCATTTTTGAGGCCTGATATGAAACTAGGCATAATTGGCCTGCCGCGCGCCGGCAAATCGACCGTATTTGATGCGTTAACCCGAAATGTTGCCGGTCCAGGGCATACGGGGCGCGACCGGATTGCCACGGTCCAAGTCCCCGATGACCGTGTCGATGCCTTAAGCCGCATGGTCAACCCGCAAAAAACCATCTACGCCCAGGTGGAATATCTTTTGCCGAACCCTAAAAAAGACGGCGCCGTGGAACCGGTGCTCTGGACAGCCATCAGGGATTGCGATGCACTATTGCATGTCGTTCGCAACCACGCCGGTTACGGCTTTGATAAGCCCTCCCCCGCCCAAGATTTTACCCGGTTGGACCAGGAACTCGTTCTGGCCGATCTGGTGGTGGCTGAAAAACGCCTGGAACGCATCGAGCTCGACCACAAACGCGGCAAGAAAATGGACCCGGAAGAATACAACCTGTTAAGGGCCTGCCGGGATTGCCTGGAAAATGAAATTCCGTTAAGAAATAAATCCGAGCTGGCCGCCGCCCACCGCCTCCGCGGTTTTGCGTTTTTAAGCGCCAAGCCCGTTCTGATTCTGTTTAACAATGATGATGATGATGATCGCCTGCCGAACATCGAGGGTCTGGTTGCTGCAGATGAAAGTCTGGTTATCCGGGCAAAACTGGAGCAGGAGCTGACCCAGATGGCCCCGGATGAGGCGGCCGAATTCCTGGCCGAATTTAATATCCCGGCATCTGCCATGGATCGTGTGATTCGGAAATCATACGCGCTATTGGATCTGATTTCCTTTTTTACCATCATTAGCGATGAGGTCCGTGCCTGGACCATTAAAAAGGGCACCCGGGCTCTGGAAGCGGCCGGACAAATCCACAGCGACATGCAAAAAGGCTTTATCCGCGCCGAGGTGATCTGCTTTCAGAATCTGATAACGGCGGGCAGTTATAGTGATGCTAAAAAGCAGGGAACCGTGAGATTAGAAGGCAAAGCTTATGAAGTGCGGGATGGGGATGTTGTTCAATTTCGGTTTAATGTATAGAAGAGGCTTTTTAACCCTCATCTTTTGGCCGATAGCTGTGTTACGATTCGGTTTAAAATGAAAATGAGCTAAAATTAATAATGAGCTAAAATGCCAAAAATTGGAGAAGAATCTGGTGAGCGATACGGTAGTGGACATCATCGCCCAGGGGGCCTGGAACGGGGGCCGGTTGGTCGGCAATTCCATTTATGAAAACAAAGGCCTGACCTTCAAAGGCGGCATTCCGGTCAACAGCCAAACTATCGAGGACCGCATCGGCGTTCGAACAAGAATTGTGGCGCCCGAGGATGAGCGCATCGGCGTTCTGGCATTTAAGGAACTGCTGCAAACATCCAACATCGATCCTGCCCGCATCAAATTGATTATCGGGGCCACCAACATCGGTGAAGATAAATTTGATCCCGGACCGCTGGTCCGGCACCCCTTTGAACTTGTCAAAGGATCCTGCCCGGACGCGCGAGTGCTCGATTTATATGCCGGCTGTCCGGGCTTTAATGTGTCTGTTGAGCTCGTATTCATCTTGTCGCTGGCCGGCATGCTGCAGGCCGGGGACCTGTCGATTATCGTCGGTGCCGAAAACGTGCATCGCGCCAAAGTTTTTGCGCCGGACGACACCGCCAATATCATCTTCGGTGACGATGCTGTGGCCACCGTCCTTGAGACCAAATCGCAGATATCAAAAGCCGATGGCAACGACCTGCCGCAAAAGATAACATTTACCGCCGGGGATGACATTGCTGGTCGTATCGCCGGCGAGCTGCTAAAAATAAAAGGCCCGCATAAAATAGAGGGCATCATTATCGATAATCAACTGGGTATGCTCGAACACCGGGTACCGGCCATGGCCGCTCGGGTTCAGCACTGCTTTGTAGAACAATCTTATCCCGAAGCGGCCGCCAAGGGGACATTCAAAAAATTTCGCAAGGCCCTGGCCTTTTACAATCAACATGTCAATGCCTTTGCTTTTGACGTGATGACAGTTGACCGGCAACCAGACCATATCGCCCGGATTGCAAATGCATATGCGGCCTCGGGTAAATACAAGACCATCGCCTCAATTTACCTTGGCGCCGATCGAGATGTTGTGCTGCGTTTGCACACAGGACAGGGGCATTTTAGCCAGAGACCCAAACGGGGCATTATCGACACGCTGACCCAAAGCCACGGCTGTTTCGCCCCTTATATCGAGGTCCTACCTTTTACCGACAGAGCAAAGATGTTCGGACACATGAATGGCAAAGGCGTATTTCTGCATGCCACCCGTGGCGCAAAATACCATTTGGAAACATTAATGACCCCCCATCACCTGGACATGGATGACATCGACCTTTTGATCGAACATCAGGCCAATTTTGCGATGATCCCGCTGACCCTCGAGCAGGTGCTTGATGGGCGCAAAGCAGACGCAAAACAGGCGGCTGCGGATGTCATCGCCAATAAAATGGTCACCAATATTCATGTGCGCGGAAACTGTTCGGTTGTCTGTATGCAAAGGTTGCCGTACGATCTTGAGCGCGGTGCCCTGCGACCGGATACCATTCAAGGGTATGCGGTCAATCAAAACCTTGACAAGCTGCGAGAGGCCAAGACCCTTCTTTACGATTCCATCGGGGCAGGTATGACCAGAAGTTCCTTTTTGCAAAGGAAAAAATAGGAGCGTCAACATTGAAATGGACTGAAACGTCCTAACCATAGCGGTTGTTGGGTTTATTATATTTTCATATTGTTACAAACCACCATGGCACTTGTTAAAAATTATGGCAAACGGAACATATGACAACCGCTATAACCTGTACGGGTGACGCAATGCCAGTTGGACGCAAAATAATATTATCCATCATTTTTGTACTGCTGGTGATTCTGGTTGGCGGGGGTTTATTCTTTTTGACCTCATATCTGCTTCCCGGTTTGTTCGAGTCCAAGCTCACCTCGATTTTGAAAAAAGATGCCGGAATCTCAGAATTTAAGCTGGCTTTTCGGCAGCTGGATCTTGATGGCGCCGATCTGGGACCGTTGCGCTTGGGTTCGCCCCAGAATCCGGCTGTCATCGTTCGGTCCGTTCAGGTGGATTATGCAGCCGGTGAACTTCATCGTAAAAAGATCAAAAAAATTACAGCCAGCGGGGTTGAACTTTATCTCGAGCAGAAAAACGCCCAATGGGGGCTCCGCGGTTTTGATGTGAATCAATTGCTGGGGCGGTTCAACGCCACCGCGACCAGGGACGGCCTTAGCGGCAATGACGCCCGCTCATTTCCGGATCATATTGAAATCAACAATGGCATCCTCATCTGGGCCACAGACCAATCGACGTTTCGCCTGGCATTTGAAATCGATTTGGTGCCGCACGAGAGTGCCGATCACATTTTAGTCGCCACCGTCCGTCTATATCCCCGCGGACTTCCGGTAAAGGCTGTCGCCAACATCGACTTGAAGCGAAACCAAATCAGAGCTGAATTTAGAGCTGCCCATTTAGAGTTATTGCGCTTTGCAGATGTATTTCATCATATAGATGGTTTGACCCTGCACGGGGCGGTCAACCTGGCGGCAGATGCCCAGCTTCGCCTGAAGCCGTTTGAGGTTTTATCTTTTAATGGACGGTTAGAGGGATTAAAAATGGGCATTGCCTATAAAGGCTTCGAGTTTCAGGCCGTATCCAATGCTGCCCGACAGGGCCTGCCGCTGGTCATGGATTTTGAACGTCACAACCCGGGTAAAATCGATGTTCGGCTCTCGAATCTGGCCCTGCGAAGGCCACTGTCGGCGCATCTGTTGGATTTTGGCATAACCCTGCAATCCTTAGAAACGGGCACCGAATTTTCCGGCAAATTTAATGTCTCGGCTGCTGCAACGGATGATGCGGCAAAGACCGGCGCCGGACTGCAATTTGCCCAGCCATTCACTTTGCCGCTAAAATTTTGCGGTCATCTGGCCCGAGACCACCAGTGGCGTTTTGCGTTGCACAGTGAAAACCACAGGCCCCTTGCGCAAAAGCAACTGGCATTTCACTATCATCAAAACCACATTTCCGCTCAAATACCCTCGGTGGATCTCAGTGCCCGGGGCTCCGGGCGCCTTTTCGATATGACCTACACGCTGCAGGCGGCTGCGGTAAAGGTCACATCTGAAAAGGTAAACATTTTATCTCCCCGGCTCGTCTTTACGGGCGAAACACATATAAAAGCCGACCCGGCCCGCGGCGGAATGTCAACATTCAATTTAGATTTGTCCGGCTCTGTTGTCACGGCCGCATCTGCCACCATTCGGCCGAAACGTCTGTCGGCCGGCGCACGGCTGGTTCGCGACCAAAAGGGCAAACACAGCATCAGCGGGCGAATAAAATTTGGCGGTACCCGCCTTGAAGCCAGCCCGACCTTTGTGCTCCATGGAGCGCAGGGCAGCATTCCGTTTGAATTTCCGGCTGCCATTTCAGGTCAAAAAGGAATGATCTCAATAAAAAATACACGCTTCAATCATCTGGACCTCGGATCGGTTCGGGCAGCGGTTCGGCAAACGGCATCCGGCCTGGCTTTCAGCGGCAAAATGAAAAATCCGGTTTTGCCGGCACTGGGGGTACAATTTTCCGGCACTTCCGATTTTAAGCAGGCCGACGGTCCTCAGACTCGCGCCCGCATTACGATTTCTTATCCGCCGGCAGCACCGGAAATCGATTTGGGAAAATTTTTGCCCGCCGCACAGGGATTTACCTTCAGCGGCAAACTGTGGGAACAGGGTGATATCGTCATCGGCCAAAACGGGTGGCAGGCTGCTGTAAAATCGGGAGTGCAAAACGGCATCTTGCAACACCGGAAAAATAAAATGGCGGTGACCGGAATTCAGACTGAACTGTTGATCCAGGATCTGGTGAACGTCCGGAGTGCCCCCGGTCAGAAACTCCAATTCGCTCGCGCGTCATTGGGAGATCTAAATATCGAAAACGGAGAGATCCATTATCAAATCGAGTCCGCCCAATCGTTTCTGATCGAAAAAAGCCATTTTAGGTGGAGCGATGGAAATGTAGACGCACCGGCGATACGCTTTAAGCCCGGTATCGACGACTATCAGCTGATCCTGTATTGCGATCGATTAAATCTGGCCAAGGTGCTGGAACAATTCGGGGCGGCCAGTGTGGAAGCTGAAGGTCAGTTAAACGGCCGAATCCCGATTCAATTTAAAAATAGGCAGTTAAGCTTTAAAGACGGGTTTCTGTTTACGACGCCCGGTCAACCCGGTAAGATTCGCATGAAAGACACCGAGATCCTGACTGCCGGAATTCCAAAAGACTCACCGCAGTATGTTCAAATGGAGCTTGCCAGAAAGGCCCTGGAAGATTATGATTACACCTGGGCCAAACTCAATATTACCAGCGAAGGCGAAGATTTGCTGTTAAACATGCAGCTTGACGGAAAGCCGGCTCAATCCTTGCCGTTTGTCTACCAAAAAGATATAGGGGGCTTTGCCAAGGTTGAAGCCGGCGTGCAGGGCTCGACCTTTCAGGGCATCCGCCTGGATGTCAATTTCAGGCTGCCACTGAATAAACTAATGCAATACCAGAAGCTCATTCAAATGATCCAAAAAAGCAGGGAGCCGTAAAATGATAAGACAACCCATATTGCTCATACTTGCTGCCTTATCGATTTTAACAACAGCAGGCTGTACCCAGCACAATGTCAAAGTGGAACCGGTAGAGGTCAAACCGATTCACATCACCATCGATGTCAATGTAAAGGTTGATCGTGCCCTGGATGACTACTTTGGCGATATCGATGAAGCTGAAGACCAGCTGAGATAGCAAGCGGCCGTAGAGCCGGTAAATAGAACAGTAGCGGTTAAATGATAAAAACAAGGAGAGTCTTCGTATGAAACAGCGAATATCAACAAAGATATTAACGGTGTTACTGATTGGATTCTTTGCACTGGGCACGGCGGCATTCGCAGATGACATCAAAGCCCGAATGAAAAATCGCCTTCCCGTTATCAAGCAGTTAAAGTCTCAGGGTATCGTTGGCGAGAACAACGCAGGCTTTCTACAATTTGTGGGCGCTAAAAAAGCGAGTGCCGATGTGGTCGCGGCCGAAAATAAGGATCGTCAAACCGTATACCAGGCAATCGCCAAACAACAGGGTACCACAGCTAAGCTGGTAGGCAAGCGCCGGGCACTGCAAATTGCTAAGCGAGCGGCACCGGGCGAATGGGTGCAGGATGCCGGCGGCAATTGGATTCAAAAGTAGCCGGTTTTCCTCCTGTTCATCCTCTGCAGCCGGCAACTGCCGAGGACGGCCAGCCAGGAAGCGTCGAATGAAAGGCACGTGTCAGACGCCAGAGCCTTGAGCTATTGTGGGGAGATGTCTCCGGGGGAGAATGCTTATTTCAGCACTGCATTTTGGATGCCTTTCAGGATCGCCAGGCGCAGATCGCTAAACAACGCCTTTTCCATATCACGCCGCCCTTCAGGTTTATTCCATATGACCCAAGGTTAGTGATAGAACCGAGTCCCTTGCGTGTGTGCATTTGAGTTTTAACAGCAGTTGCCATTTTACAATTTTATAGCTTGGTGACTAAATTATCAAAAGACGTACCCAAAAAAGGCCGGAAAGTGTATTAGGGTCTGCAGAGATCAGATTTTTTATGTTTGGGGTGTGGAGTTCCAAATTCTTGCCCATACCCAAGCCAGACGCCGCCAATCCTGGGTGGTTTTCAGCCTTTCATCGTCAATTGGGGTCGGATTTGAATCGTTCAACCTGGCAACCTTGAATCGAAAAACATAATCGGGTTCCGAACCCATGCGCAAGTCGGTCATGGCTACATACTCGCCCACGGTTGAAAAGGCATAATACCCCCTGGTGAACCTTTTCAGTTTGACAATTGGAGGGTGCTCTTCTATTCCAGCCATCAATGCCATGTTTCTGGGGTAAAAATCAACGAACAACGGTGTCTTCCGATCGAATAGTGAAAAATAGGTTTCGAAATACCGGTCTTTGTCGATGCCCACCACCCGCCATAGCAAAGTGTTGAACGGCGCCGGGGAGCATATGAACTGGGAATAGGACACCCCCTGACGAGCAAGCTTTTCAGTCACCCTGCGTTCGACAAATTCCGCGGCGCTAAACGCCCAAATCAGGTAGGCCAGACTGAGAACCAATCCAACAGTATTGAGTCGGTGCGCTAAAGCACTACTTCTTTTAAACGCCAGCGCCGCTAGTACGCCCGATAATATCGGTAGCGTAAAAAGGGGGTCAATAATAAATAGAATCGGGACTGCCATAGGTGTGGTGTCAAAAGGCCAAAAGATTTGCGTCCCGTAGATGGTCACCAGATCCAAAAGCACACTGGCTTCCAGTACAAGGAAGCACAGCAGAGCCCATCGGTGATAATACCGCTTCGTATCAGGATGAACATTCGCAATCAGCCAGGCGATCAGCGGCGATAAAAGGGCCAGGAGAATGAGAGAATGACTGAAGCCTCGGTGGTAAACAAAGTCATCCACCGGCCCGCCGAGGGGGATAAAAACATCCAAATCAGGTAACGTTCCCAAGATTGCACCCCACACAGGGGCCCTCCTCCCGATCTTTTTACCAAGGACTGCCTCTC